>NZ_PNDP01000033.1:0-164016 GCF_005886415.1 Pseudoalteromonas sp. S327
TTTCTATATTAATTTTATTCGGGTTTTGTCTTTTGATTTTTCTTATCATTATAGTTTATAGCTGTTAGCTGATAGCTGATAGCTGATAGCTGATAGCTGATAGCTGATAGCTGATAGCTGATAGCTGATAGCTGATAGCTGATATCTATTCCCTTTTATTTTAGCTACAATACGCGCCGAACAAATTTTAGGTAATAGCCCCCTTGAAAAATCCCCAACATAACTCAGTATTAGTTTTGCGTGCTCAGCAAATTAGCGAATCGCGCCGCGAATTTAATGCCCGTGGCGGCAAAATGGAGCGCTGTGAGCAGTGTTTAATTGCTAAGCATTACTGTATATGTGAGGGGGTAGAACAAGCGCAGTGCGATGCTGGCGTGTGTTTATTAATGTATCATAATGAAAGCTTTAAACCGTCAAACACAGGGCGTTTAATTGCTGAAATAGTCCCTGACAACTATGCATTTAGATGGGACAGAACAGAGCCAAGCGCTGAGCTATTAGCTTTACTAAACAACGCTGATTATCAACCTATGGTGATATTTCCAGCTGAAGATGTAGAGCCGGGCAGGGCAACCACCGAAGTAAACATTGAGCCTGGCAAAAAGCCATTATTTATATTTTTAGATGGTACCTGGCGCGAAGCTAAAAAAATGATCCGCAAAAGCCCGTACCTAGATAATTTACCGGTGTTGTCGATCACCGCTGATAAACTATCAGATTACCGTTTACGCGTTGCACCTCACGCATACCAGTTAGGCACTGCTGAGGTAGGCATTATGGTGTTAGCGCTCGCAGGTGAGCAAGATGCCGCCTTAAAGCTTGAACAGCACTTTATAAAATTTCGTGATGCGTACTTACTTGGTAAGCGAAATAAGGGCAGGCCACAGTAACTTAATTTTAGGCAAAGAAAAGCGCGCTCTATCTCTAGGCGCGCTTGCGGAATCTTCTAATTTTGCATCCTGCAATTGAACTTAATCAACTCCAATTTTTACTTATCCATGTGATTACGATATTACTTTTTAGTTCTATGTAATTTAGGCTATCCGGGCCTATCTCCTTTAAATCCCTGTACATCCTGTAGTGGTAAAAACTATTACCTATTCCTTTTGGCACATCCTAGTGCAGTCCATTAATTTACAATTCCATTGTGTTGCCTCAAGGGCCTGTCCATTTAATTCCTATCACATCCTGTTAAACAACTATCCGCTGTTGTTATCCTTGCTGTATCGTCCTGATACGTTCCTTTGTGCAACAATCCATTGCGATACTCATCCTGAGCCTGTCCTAATTTCCGTGTTGTCCGTAGTAACCTAATCATTGGTTGTTCGAGTAAGCAGTCCATTTCCTTTTACTCGATAAGCATCACTGCTTGGTTGATGTAGTAATTGTAGCGTGCTGGTGCAACTAAAATAGGTTAAAACGGCTATAGATTTACTTATAAAAAATGAGTATTTATAACAAATTAAACAAAAACAACAGCTTACACTGGTTTTGCTGGGTTGTTATAGGTTTTTTTACTCATTAGCTGTCAGCTCTGTAAGAGATGTCTTACGCGGTATTTCCCTTTTGGTCATTAATTACTTATTTACATTTATGTAAAGAGTGTATATTTTCACGTATCACGATAAAATCCCCTGTAAATAATTACTATTTAGGTAAATTGATATGAGAACTGCACTGGCTATACTTACTTGTATTATTAGCGCTTCGCCTGCGTTTGCGAGCGATGTTGTTAATATTTACTCTTTTCGTCAACCGTTTTTAATTCAACCTATTTTAACTGACTTCACTAAGCAAACTGGCATTAAAACGAATGTGGTTTTTGCAAAAAAAGGGTTAATAGAGCGTGTTAAGCGTGAAGGAAAACACAGTAAAGCCGATTTAGTATTAACATCTAATTTTAGTGCACTTATTCAGCTAGAAGATCTAAATTTAACGCAAAGTATTAAAAGTGATCGCATTAAAAACAATATTCCTGCGTCGTATAGAGATAGCGACGGGCAGTGGGTGGCATTAACTAAGCGGGTTCGTAATGTGTATTCATCAAAAGAGCGCCTAGGTGCATTACCTGAACTCACCTACGAAGATTTGGCTAACCCACAGTACAAAGGACAAATTTGTACACGCTCTGGCAAGCACCCTTATAACCTTGGCTTAGTTGCTTCGATGATTGCTCATCACGGCGAGGAAAAAACTAAAACATGGTTAGAAGGTGTTAAAGCTAATTTAGCACGTAAGCCACAAGGTAACGATCGCGCGCAGGTAAAAGCGGTAAAAGAAGGTTTGTGTAATCTTGCTTTAGGTAATAGTTACTACCTTGGCAAAATGCTTCAAGACGACGAGCAAAAAGCGTGGGCTGAGTCTGTTTATATTAATTTTCCTAATCAGCAAAATCGCGGCTCACACATAAATGTTTCGGGTGCTGTCATTACTAAATATGCAAAAAATCCTGATAATGCCCTTAAGCTTATTGAGTTTATGAGCGAAACCAAAGCTCAAAATATGTATGCCTCTGTAAATATGGAGTACCCGGTTAAGCAAGGCGTTGAGCTATCAAGTTTAGTCGCCTCTTGGGGAAGCTTTAAAGAAGACGGCCTAGCACTTGATGAGATCAGTAAATATCGTCCGTTAGCCCTTAAGCTAATAGATGAGGTGAAGTTCGACCTTTAATGAATTTTATATTTAAGCTGTCTAAATGGCAGCTCTTTGCTTGGTCGACAGGGCTTTTATTGTCGGCCCCGCTGTTTTTTCTGATATATGAATCTTTACAAGGCGACTCAGAGGTATTTTCTCATCTGTGGGATACCGTGCTGTGGGATTATATTACTAACACCGTACTGCTTATTTTTGGCGTATGCCTGCTTAGCTGTGCAATTGCGCTACCGCTTGGCTGGCTCAGTGCGTATTGTTCCTTCCCCGGAAAAAAGCAATTTGAATGGGCGCTTATGCTGCCCCTTGCAATGCCTACCTATTTAATAGCCTATGTGTATACCGATTTGCTAGATTACGCTGGCCCTGTGCAAATAGCCCTAAGAGACTGGTTTGATTGGCACTCGCCAACGGATTATTGGTTTTTTGATATTCGCACTTTGCCCGGCGCTATGGTGATGATCGCACTTGTGCTGTATCCGTATTTATTTTTAATTTTTAAAACCGCACTGCGAGAGCAGTCATTTAAGCTAGTGCAAGCTAGTCAATTAATGGGTTTATCGCCTTGGCAAAGCTTTTTTAAGGTAAGTATAGTGCTTTCTCGTGGCTCAATTGTGGCAGCCCTTGCGCTCATAAGCATGGAAACCATGGCCGACTATGCAACGGTAAGTTACTTTGCAGTGAGCACCTTAACCACCGCGGTGTACGATACATGGTTTGGTTATTACTCACTCACGGCTGCAGCGAAAATATCGGGCGTTATGCTGTTACTGCTGTTTTTAGCTTTAATGGCGGAGCGCTTTAGTCGGCGTAACCAAGCCGTGTTTGAGCGTCAATCAGGTGTTAATAGCGAGTCGTTGTACAAACTTAAAGGTAAACATGCATGGCTGGCTACGTCATTTTGCAGTGTTATTTTGCTCATTGCTTTTATTATACCTATGTTGGTATTGCTAAATTATGCAATAACTTACTTTGATAAAGCGTGGAACACGGCATTTTTTAGTTACGCGTGGCAAAGTTTAAAAGTAGCTATTATTGTTAGCCTAGTCAGCATAATACTCGCTACACTAATCGTTTTTTATCAGCGTGTGGCAAAGCAAGGCTATTCTTTAATACCTGGTCGCTTAGCGAGCACCGGCTATGCACTGCCAGGTACGGTACTGGCTATTGCTGTGTTATTACCGCTTAGCGCATTAGAAAACTCAATAAATACAGTCCTTGAGGGCTACAACCTAGATATAGGTTTATTACTAACCGGCAGCATTGTCACTATTATAGTGGCTTACTTAGTGCGCTTTTATGCCATTGCGCACGGTGCTATAGAATCGAGCTTTGTACGTATTAGTCCATCACTGGATATGGCTAGCCAATCTATGGGTAAAAGCCAAGGGCAAACACTGCGCTTAGTGCACCTTCCTTTATTACGTCGGGGTCTTTTAACAGCTGCATTGCTTGTATTTATTGAGTGTATGAAAGAGCTGCCAGCCGCATTACTATTAAGGCCTTTTGACTTTGAAAGTTTAGCCACACATGTATTTCAATATGTGAGCGATGAGCAGCTTGAGCTTGCTTCTATTTCCGCTTTATTTATTGTTTTGGTTGGGTTGATCCCCTTGTATTTTATTAATCGTTCTATGGAGCAACGCAGTTAAATGAGCCGTTTAAATTTACAAGGTGTGGGTTATCACTACAGTGGCACGCATGTGCTACACAATTTAGATTTAACGGTGGGTCAAGACGAAATTGTGTGTTTGCTCGGAGCCAGCGGCTGCGGTAAAACAACCACCTTAAAAGCAATTGCTGGCCTTATTGAAATAAATGAAGGTAGTGTATTTATAGATGGCAAATGTGTAAGCGACAAGCATACATTTGTATCACCAGAGCATCGTAATATAGGGATGATGTTTCAAGATTATGCCCTGTTTCCGCACCTCAGTGTGGCCGATAATATTGCGTTTGGGCTGGGTAAAGTAAGCAAAGCGCAAAAACAGCAACGGGTAGAGGAAATGCTAGAGCTAGTGCATTTAACGGGGTGTGCAAAACGCTACCCTCATCAGCTCTCGGGTGGCCAGCAGCAACGCGTGGCTATTGCGCGGGCTTTGGCTTATAAGCCAAGTTTATTGCTTCTTGATGAGCCTTTTTCGAACATAGATACACAAGTACGCTTTGAGTTAATTGCTGATATTAGGCGCATTATTAAAGCGCAGCAGGTTTCTGCGGTATTTGTTAGCCACTCAAAAGAAGAAGCCTTTGCGTTTTCAGACACGCTAGCCATTATGCACCAAGGAAAAATAGCCCAACAAGGTACACCAGAGCAGCTTTTTGCCATGCCAAAGACAAAGGAGGTTGCAGAGTTTCTGGGTCAGGGCATATACTTAGGCGCAGAAGTGTTAACGGCAACTGAATACATAACGCCTTTTGGTGTCGTGCAATCGCAGCATGAGCATACGCACAGTGCAATAAAAGGGGTGGTGTATATTCGTCCGCACCATATTGAGCTTGCGCAAAATACGCAGGCCGATAACCCTCAAGGTGTGAGCATTTTAAGCCGTCGGTTTATAGGCTCGGCTTATGTTTACACTGTTGTAATTGCAGAGCAAGAGATTGAAGTTGCCGCACAATATGGCCAGTCATTTGAAATAAATGAACAGGTTATAATAAAAATAAAACCTCACACGGTGAATTTTTTCGAATCATAACAAATGTGTTATTCGCTGTGTTTTATAAAGCTAAGGAATAACAATGGCGCAAGCGCAATCTGGGATTTGTGCTGAAGCAAACTTACACGGTTTGCATTTATTTTTTAATGTATTTGATGGTCAAGACGAGTCATTGCGCGCAAAGCTTAAGCGCGTAAGCGCAATTGAAGAAGAGTTTAGTGATCAGTTTTCCGAAGCCATGCTCTCTTGCATGGTGGCTATAGGCGCGCAATATTGGCCGCATATACTACCTGAATATATCCCAAGCGAGCTGCAAAGCTTTCCTAATATAAATCACAGTGATTTTGTTATGCGCGTACAGCCATGTGATTTATTCATACAAATTCGCTCAGACCGAGAAGATGTTAATCACCTTTTTGCATTGCAAATATTAAAGTTGTTTTCGCCCGATGTAGAGCTAGTTGAACAAATTCGCAATTTTAGGTTTTTAGATGGGCGAGACTTTAACGGCTTTATTTATGCAGGCGACACCCCACATGGACGCCAAAAACGATTCACGGCACTGGTTAATAACCCCGACAGCTTTGAACACCAAGGCAGCTATATTCATGTACAGCGTTATAAACATGACCTGAGCGTATGGCAGCATTTATCACTAAGCGAGCAAGAGCATATTATGGGCCGCACGCGTTTAGATAACACTTTAATTGAGCCTAAGGTAGATACGAGCCACGCGACTAGAAGTGAGCTAAAAGATGAAAGCGGCCAAGCTATACTGCTTAACCAAAGCATGCCGTATGGCGATGTTTACGAGCAAGGCATGCTAAGTATTACATGCTCTGCATCGGGAAGTGCGTTTGAAAAGGTACTTAACAGCCGCATAGGAAAAGGGGAGTGTTACGACCACTGGCTTGATTTTACTCAAGCCGATATGGGCTCAGCGTTTTTTGCGCCGTCAGTTAGTTTTTTAAAACAGCTTTAAACCGTATCAAATAAAATGCGTACGCGCTCTAGTGTAATGTCTATTTCAGATATTTTTGCTGGGGCAATAAAAATAGTGTCATCTCCGGCAATTGTGCCCAATACACCATCCGCTTTGCCTAGTGAGTCTAATAAGCGGGCAATTAACTGCGCAGCGCCTGGGCTGGTGGTTATAATAATCATCATTTCGTTATGCATAATATCAATAACAAGCTGACGTAGTGGGCTTTTAGCAGTCGGTACGCCCATTTCTGCGGGTAGGCAATAAACCATTTCTTGTTTAGCATTACGAGTACGCACAGCGCCAAACTTGCTAAGCATGCGTGACACTTT
Source organism: Pseudoalteromonas sp. S327 (assembly GCF_005886415.1). NCBI lineage: Bacteria > Pseudomonadati > Pseudomonadota > Gammaproteobacteria > Alteromonadales > Pseudoalteromonadaceae > Pseudoalteromonas > Pseudoalteromonas sp. S327. The sequence continues at coordinate 6,624 of NZ_PNDP01000033.1, forward strand.
ACTTTGGCTTATATTGTCAAAGCCTTGCTCTTTTAATGCTTCGACTATTTCGCCTTGCGAGCCAAAGTTCTCTTCTTTTAAAAGTGCTTTAAACGCTTTTACCAGCGCTTCTTGTTTGTCTTGTGGTTGCATAGTCTTTATTCATTTTTGTTATTTATAATGCAAATTCTACACAAAAATGAATAATTATGCAGCAGTTGTTTAGTTAACTTGCCAGTTTGCTGCGATAAACCAACAAAGTTTACAACTATGGTCGAAAATATACCTGAAATAAGCAGGATAAATTTGTTTTTAGTCGCTAATTTCATTATCTTAAGAGCCACAAATATTTCCTACCTCAAATTACGGAGAATTCCAATGAAAGTTGCTGTATTAGGTGCTGCAGGCGGTATCGGTCAAGCGTTGTCTTTATTATTAAAAACAGGCTTACCAGCTGGTTCTGAATTATCACTTTACGATGTTGCACCAGTTGTACCAGGTGTTGCGGTTGACCTATCTCACATCCCTACAGATGTTAAAGTAGCAGGTTTTGGCGCAGACGATTTAAATAAAGCGCTTGAAGGGTGTGATATCGTACTTATCCCAGCGGGTATGCCACGTAAACCAGGTATGGATCGTGCGGATTTATTTAACGTAAACGCAGGTATCATCAAAACATTAGCAGAAGGCATTGTAGCTAGCTGTCCTAAAGCGTTAGTGGGTGTTATCACTAACCCAGTAAACGGCACTGTACCAATTGTTGCTGAAGTATTCAAAAAAGCAGGTACTTACGACGCTAAGCGCGTATTTGGTATCACTACGCTTGACGTAATTCGTTCAGAAGCATTTGTTGCTGAGCTTAAAGGCGTAGACGTAGCAACCGTTAAAGTACCAGTAATTGGTGGCCACTCAGGCACAACCATTCTACCTCTACTTTCTCAAGTTGAAGGCGTAAGCTTCACTGAAGAAGAAGTAGCTACACTTACTCCACGTATCCAAAATGCAGGTACTGAAGTAGTAAATGCTAAAGCGGGCGGTGGTTCAGCTACATTATCTATGGGTGCTGCTGCAGCACGTTTTTGTATGTCTTTAGTTAAAGGCCTACAAGGTGAAGACGTAGTAGATTACGCATACGTTGCTGTTGAAAATGGCGATGCAGAGTACTTTGCTCACCCAGTACGTTTAGGCACAAACGGCGTAGAAGAAATTCTTTCTTACGGCGAGCTAAGCGCATTTGAAGAAAAAGCTAAAAACGACATGCTTGAAACTCTGAAAAAAGACATCAAAGAAGGTGTTGATTTCATGGCGTAATAGCCAAGTTATGCACAAAAAAGCCTGCTTATGCAGGCTTTTTTATTGCTCGAAAATTATGGCCCTTAAATACTAATTAAGGGAGGCTGCAAAGTTAGTGATCTCGCTCTACAGCTATACGCGCTAAGCTGATTAACGCTTGCTTGTACTGCGACTCTGCTAAAAAGTCTAAACAGGCAATGGCCTTGTCTGCTTCTTGCTGCGCCTTTTGCATTGTAAATTCAAGTGCGTTGGTTTGTTTAAGTGCCGTTAAAATAGCCTCAAGGTTATCCATACCATTGCAATGCTCAATGGCATCACGAATAAGGGCTCTTTGCTGATCACTGCCGTGCTTCATCGCATATATTAGCGGCAAGGTTGGCTTACCTTCTGCTAAATCATCACCAATATTTTTACCTAATTGGTCAGCGTCTGCGTTGTAATCAAGTACGTCATCAACTAACTGAAAAGCAGTACCTAAATGCATACCATATAAATTAAGCGCATCTAACACACTGTTATCTTGCTCGGTAATAATAGCTGCAAGCCCTGTAGCGGCTTCAAATAATTTAGCCGTTTTAGAGTAAATAACCTGCATGTAACTTGCTTCGGTGGTATTAGGGTCGTTGCAATTCATAAGTTGCAATACTTCACCCTCAGCAATCACGTTGGTGGCATCAGCAAGCACTTGCATAATTTGCATTTTGCCCAGCCCCACCATAAGTTGAAACGAGCGGGTGTAAATAAAATCCCCAACCAGCACGCTGGCAGCATTACCAAATTCGGCATTTGCAGTCGGTGTACCACGGCGCAGGTTAGATTCATCAACAACATCATCATGTAATAGTGTTGCAGTATGAATAAATTCAACAATCGTTGCCAAAGTAATGTGATCTTTACCTTGGTAACCCAAAGCTCTTGCTGCCAATATTGCCAGCATCGGGCGTACGCGTTTGCCGCCGCTGTTAACGATGTACAAACCAAGTTGATTGACTAACGCCACATCTGAGCGCATTTGCGCGTGTATAAGTTGATTGACGTCATTCATATCGCTTTCGATTAACGCCTGGATAGCTTTTATATCCATTGATCTCCGAGCCAATTTTTATGTGTGAACGGCGCCGATTGTACAACAAAAAAAGCACTAGCTCGATATTTTGTGACGATTCATTAAAAAAACCGAGTTAAAAACCTTAATTAGCGCTTAATTAGGGTATTTAATTGTATATTTCACACTCAAAGCGCGACTATTTATTGCGCAGTCAATGGGTTCTGGAGTAGGCATAGCGACACGTAAATTTATTTTGTCTTTGCACTAAAAAGCGCTTGGCAACAGGGCAATTTAATATAAAATGGGGGAAATATTGAATTGCTCTCAATGCAGCTACTTTTTATTCATTTTAATTACAAAATAGGCTTGCTAGTTTTTATGCATTAGCGTAAACTTCGCGCCCTATCGAAGAATATTTTAGTTGCGTCGATTTGAGGGCGCACAGACGGAGTTAATTATGTACGCGGTTTTCCAAAGTGGTGGTAAACAGCATCGTGTGACTGAAGGTCAAACGATTCGTCTTGAAAAATTAGACGTTGAAACTGGTGCAGCAGTTGAATTTGATTCAGTACTTTTAGTTGCTGATGGTGAGAAAATCGAGATCGGTGTACCGTTCGTAAACGGTGGTAAAGTAACAGCTGAGGTTGTTTCACATGGTCGCGGTGAGAAGATTAAGGTTGTTAAATTTAGACGCCGTAAGCATTCTCGTAAGCAAATGGGCCATCGTCAATGGTTCACTGAAGTTAAAATCACTGGCATTAGCGCTTAATTAGAGGTACTTAGAAATGGCACATAAAAAAGCAGCTGGTAGTACTCGTAACGGTCGCGATTCAGAAAGCAAACGCCTAGGTGTTAAGCGTTTTGGTGGCGAATCAGTTCTAGCGGGTAGCATTATTGTTCGTCAACGTGGTACTCGTTTCCACGCTGGCGCAAACGTAGGTATCGGTAAAGACCACACTATCTTCGCAAAAGCAGATGGTAAAGTTCAATTTGAACAAAAAGGTCCTTTAAACCGTAAATACGTAACTATCGTAGCTGAGTAATCAGTAAGGTAGTAAAAAACCCCGCCTTTGCGGGGTTTTTTGTTTTCAGAAACGTCAAATATATACCCAAGCCTGCATTTACGTTGGCTTGGGTATATAATAGTTAAATTAAAGCCAATCCCTAAAGTGAGTAATCATGAAGTTTGTAGATGAAGTAGAAATTCGCGCAGAAGCTGGTGACGGCGGCAGCGGTGTCGTGTCTTTCCGTCGAGAAAAATATGTACCAGACGGTGGCCCGGACGGCGGTGACGGTGGAGACGGTGGTAGTGTTTATCTACAAGCTGATGAAAACTTAAATACCCTAATTGATTACCAGTTTGAGCGTTTTCACCGTGCCGAGCGTGGTACTAATGGTCAAAGCCGTAACTGTACAGGTAAAAAGGGCGAAGACTTGGTAGTAAAAGTACCTGTGGGTACACGTATTACCGACGTTGACACTCAAGAGGCGTTAGGCGATTTAACGCAGCATGGTCAAAAAATTGTGGTTGCAAAAGGTGGTTTCCATGGCTTGGGGAATGCACGTTTTAAATCAAGTACTAACCGTGCTCCACGTCAAAAAACGTTAGGTACTCCAGGTGAAGTTCGTAACCTTAAATTAGAGCTTATGCTACTTGCCGATGTAGGCCTATTAGGGTTGCCAAATGCAGGTAAATCAACGTTTATTCGCAGTGTATCGGCAGCAAAGCCAAAAGTAGCTGATTACCCGTTTACCACGCTAATTCCTAATTTAGGGGTGGTGCGCCCAGAGGCTAACAAATCGTTTGTAATAGCCGATATTCCGGGCTTAATTGAAGGGGCCTCAGACGGTGCTGGCCTAGGTATTCGCTTTTTGAAGCATTTAGAGCGTTGTCGTGTATTGTTACACGTGATTGATGTGATGCCTGTTGATGGTTCAAACCCTGTTGATAATGCATTTGCCATTATTAACGAGTTACACCAATACAGCCCTAAGCTTGCTGAAAAGCCACGCTGGTTAGTGTTTAATAAAATAGACCTATTACCAGAAGATGAAGCGCAAGCTTTGTGTAAGAAAATTGCGCAAGAGCTAGGTGAAGAAGAAAACGTTTACCGTATTTCAGCAGTCAATAAGCTTAATACTCAGCCATTAATTCACGATATTATGGCATTACTTGATAGCATGCCTAAAGAGAAGTTCGTTGAGATTGAAGACGAAGAAGTTGAGTTCAAGTGGGATACTTATCATCAAAAAGCAACCAAAGGCGATGATGATGATTGGGACGACTGGGATGAAGACGACTACGATGTAGAAGTGGTCTACGAGCGTTAATAAAAAACATATTTTAAAAAGGAGCATAAGCTCCTTTTTTATTTTTTAAGAATAAAGTACTAGGTATTTGATGTGATAATTTCAATGATCGCCGCAATGGCAAACAACCGTGTAATTGGTCTTGATAATAAAATGCCGTGGCATTTACCCGCCGATCTACAGCATTTTAAAAAGGTAACAACAGGCAAACCTGTCGTTATGGGGCGTAAAACATTTGAATCGATAGGTCGTCCTTTACCTGGGCGTCGCAACATAATTATTACCCGTAATAGCCAGTATAGCGCTCAAGGTATTGAGACGGTCACCACCCCAGAGGCTGCGCTAGAGCTGGTTAAAGCCGAAGAAGAGGTGATGATAATTGGCGGTGGTAATATTTATCAGCAGTTTTTACCAAATGCCGATCGTTTATATTTAACCTTTATAGATTTAGAGGTTGAAGGGGATACGCAGTTTCCAGATTACCAAGCGGTAGCAACGTGGGAAAACGTCGACGAACAGTCAAATAAACCCGATGAAAAGAATCAATATAGTTATAAATTCGTAACTTTATATAAAAAAGATTAACATTATTGCGAAACTTACAGCAGGTTGGTACAATATTAGACAATCAACATAGGTAAAAAGTACCATAAAGGGTGTTTCATGTTTAAATTGTCAAAGCTAATTGTTATTACAGCCGTTGCTGCTGGTTCGTTAATGTATACCGTGCCTGCTAAAGCCAATGATCAATTAGCAGTATCTATTTGTGAATATATCGCAGCTGATGATAAAAACCGTTTACGTAGTAAACTAAAAAGCTCACGTGTAAAAATTCGCAATATTTACGATGCTATTCAATGTAATGGTAATAATTTACTTCGCCATGCTGTAGTTAGTAACGCTGTTGACTCGGGCGAGTACATAGTTAAAAACTTATCAAAAAGCGCACTGTCTGATGGCGCTGATATAGCATGGGCTGAAGGCAATGGCCACGGTGGCTCACCGTTAATTGCTGTAATTAAAGACCGTGCTGGCCTTTAATTAACACAATAAAATAAAAACCGCGCTGGTCGCGGTTTTTTTGTGCCTGGCGTTAGCTAATACGCAGCGCTTTAACAAATAGCTGTATTAAGCCTCTTATAATTTGAACACCCAAGTGATGAAGCTCTTACCTTGTAATTAACCCGCGTTTCTTATCTTTAATAGCATATAAATTAAGTCGGTTGGTTTAATAAAGGCGCTATATTCACTAAGCCTTTACTCGTATATTTGCCGCAAATATACGTGTTTTCTCTGAGTTACATAAAATTGTCATAAATAGTTAATAGTCTACGCGCTTAAACAATAGGGGTTGTTATTTATGCGCGTATCATCTTTTACTCGGCTGTTAGCCATACTGTTAACATTGGCAAGTATTTTATTAGCCATCACACTATTTTGGGCAAGCCAAACTTTACTTAAGCTTGAGCAACAAGACAGCGCATACAGTAAATTAAAAAACACGATTTTAGTCAATTTAGCCGGTGACTTAGGCAGTTATCTAGAACAAGGTGATAGCCAATACTTAAATCAATCATCAGCCCTAATTGAGCAAGTAAAAACACAGCAACTCACAGTACTCCCCTCGGTACTTGCCGAGCAATTAAATGAGCAGCTCAGCACGTTAGATACCGATATTAAAGGTAAGTACAGAGCGCTGGGTAAATTGTCGGGCAACGAAACGGCGTTACTTGATAATGCAATTCGCCAAATGGCCGGCTCAGCCTCGTCACTGATTGGTTATGCAAAAAAATCCCCTAATCAAAATAGCGATGCGCAAGCTTATTACACACTTGGCGCTGATTACTATAACGAGGTGACCAACCTTGCCTTATTTACTTATCAACTAATCGTAAGTTACGACAGCAATACTGAACAAAGTTTGCAGCAAAGTATTACTAATTTAAATGCGTTAGCAGCCAAAATAGAGCAACTCCCTAATTTAGGTGTTATGAGCGAAGTTGACGAAGATGCTCTATTTTTTGACGGAGAAGCTGAAGATTTGGCCGATGAAATAAAATCTGAAATTACCAGCTGGCCTAACCGCTACCCCCGCGATTTAGCCAGTACATTAGCGCAAGCCCAGGAACGTGAAGCCGGCACCAATGAATTGCGTGAGCAAATTAGCTTGCTCTCTAAAACCGTTATTAATGCAGAGCAGCAACTAAAACACGCACAAGGGGCGCTTAAAGAAAACGTATTTTGGGTATTTTGCTTTGCTATTGGCGCTTTGGTGATGCTAGCCGCAGGGGTTTATATTGTGCAGCGTAACCAAGTGCTCAACCCATTAAGGCAACTCAGAGACGGGTTTGCCTTTTTAATTGAAAGTAACGAGCTTAAAAACATTGAAAGTAAGAACCCAAAAACAGAGGTTGGCGAAATAGCCAGTTACTTTAATTTATTAATTGAACGACAGCGCAAAGAGGCACAAGAGCGTGCTCAAATGCTAAAAGTGGTAAATGATTTTATGCAGCAAATGAGTGAGCATTTGCAAACTATTAGTCAAAAAGCGTCTACAAGTCATGGGCAAGTGGAGCAAAACCAACATTTACTTGCTGATATTCAACAAATTGGCGAGCAGGTAAATAATATTAATGCCCAAGTGGCTGATAACGCCCAACACACTTTTAGTGCAATGGAGCAAAGTTTAGGCTTTGCACAAAGCATGCTAAGTGCCAGCTCAGATACGCAAACACGGGTTGAGCAAAGTATGCAAAACCTACAAGAGCTGCTTGCGGGGGTTGAAGGCGTTGGGCAAATTATTGAAGTGATCCGCAATATTGCCGATCAAACAAACCTACTAGCGTTAAATGCAGCAATTGAATCAGCACGTGCTGGCGAGCATGGCCGAGGCTTTGCTGTTGTAGCTGATGAAGTACGCCAGCTTGCCCGCCAAACTCAAGGCTCATTGAGCGATATTAATGAGCAGCTCACACTACTGAGCGAAAAGTCGGGCACAGTATCTACACAAATTGCGGCCTTAGCAGATGGCGCGCAGTCGCAAACACAAAACGCGCAAGAGCTAAAAGTAAACTCAGAGGGCGTGGCCGATAACGCTCAGCAAGCCAACAAAGTGGCATTTGAGGCCATGGAGCTGGCTAAACAGCAAAGTAATTTGCTAGATAACTTTAGCCAGTCAATGCAAAGTATGAAAGGCCAAGTAAGCGAATCAAGCTTACTAGTTGACGATATTCATAGCCAGTTACAACAGCAAATGCAAACCATAAAAGTAAACCTTGGCTTGTAAATACCTGCTAACACAAAGGTAATTAGCGTTATACTGTAGGCTCATTAATCAAATGCTTTAAGGATTTATCATGATTGAACAAGGTCAAACGTTACCCGCAGTTACATTAACGCAGCTAACAGACGAAGGCATGCAAACTCACACTAACGCTGAGCTTTTTAATGGTAAAAAGGTTGTGCTTTTTGCTGTACCGGGTGCATTTACGCCTACCTGTTCAAATGCGCATTTACCTGAATTTATAACCCTTAGTGATAAAATTAAAGCAAAAGGTATTGCGGCAATTTACTGTGTATCGGTTAACGATGCTTTTGTAATGAAAGCGTGGGGAGAATCTCAAAATGCCCAACAAATCGACATGTTAGCAGATGGCGATGGCAGTTTTACTAAAGCATTAGGGCTTGATAAAGACACCGGCAGTTTCGGTGGAACACGCTCTAAGCGCTATGCAATGATAGTCGACGATAATGTAGTAACAGGACTGTTTGTTGAAAAAGACAAAGAGTTTTCAGTAAGCCGTGCTGAATCTGTGTTAGAAAAACTATAATCGCATTATTAAAGCCCTAAGTGCATGCACTTAGGGCTTTTTAATTATGGCTGGTATTGGCCACTTAATGTTAAACCCGAAAAGGTTCTGTAAGCGTTAACGCTTAAATGCCACGTACCCGCTTGCGGATTGCTAAACGTACATGTTTCTGCGTTGCCGTTTTTATAAGGACGACAATCGTAGCTAGATGCGGTAGGTTGGCTGCCAAACTTAACAAATAAGTCAGCATCACCTGTACCACCTGAGGTGGTGACCGTAAATGTGCTCATTCCTGCTGGCACATCTAAGGTATAGTGCTTCCAGTTACCTGTTGTAGCCGTTACATCGCTCACCGTGCCGCCACCGGCTTCTGGTGTAGTTGAACCGCCACCTGTAGAACCACCTGTAATATTACCCACTAAACTAACGCCAGAATAAGCCGAGTAGCCACGAAGCATTACATGGTATGTACCAGCGGTTGGGTTATCAATAGAACACTCTTCGCTATTACCGCCTTTGTACGGACGACAATCGTAGCTTGAGGTAGTTGGTTGGCTGCCTGCGCGTACGTATAAATCTGCATCGCCGCTACCGCCACTCATTGTGAACGTAACATTCGTTGCGCCACTTGGTACTGTCATCGTGTAATACGCTTGTGAACTTGCAGCGCCGCTTAAGCCTGTTTTAGCTTCGCCATCTGTCAGTTCGCTATCGCCACCGGTAGGAGGTGTTGTACCGCCACTTGCTGCGGCTACAGCGGCTGCTGCATCAACAATACCTGTACCACAACTTGTACACGTTGCTGGGAATGAGCGGGTGGTCGATTTTAAAATGCTTTCTATTTCATCTGGGGTAGCATTTGGTTTAGCTTGCTTTATCAGGGCTGCAACACCGGCAACATGAGGCGCCGCCATTGATGTACCTTGAGAGAACGCATAGTTATCGCTTGAAGGTGTAGACGAGCCTGAATTATAGGTTGATAAAACGCCTTCAGAGTCGTTTGCAAAGCTTTGTGCGCCGCCCGGCGCTGCAACATCAATATTGCTACCATAGTTTGAATAATATGCTCGTCCGCCGTTACGTCCAACAGAGGCAACATTAACAACGCCACTACAGTTACCTGGGTTATAGTTTGCTGAGTTATCGTTATCATTACCGGCAGCAATAACCACGACTGCACCGTTGCTGCGTGCCGTGTTAATTGCGTTTTGTGTGGTAGAGCTACACGAGCCGCTGCCACCTAAGCTCATGTTAATTACATCAGCAGGGTTTGAGTTGGCAGGAATGCCCGATACACTTCCGCCAGATGCCCAAATAATGCCATCAGCAATGTCTGACGTTAAACCACCACACTTACCAAGTACACGTACAGGCACAACTTTAGCGCCATAAGCCACACCGGCAACACCTTCACCGTTATTAGTAACAGCCGCAACCGTACCTGCTACGTGCGTACCGTGCCAGCTTGAGCCTTGTGCGCCGTTATTTCCACATTCGCCAGCAGCTACAGCATCGCCCGGATCGCGTGCGTCACTGTCGCGACCGCCGCCATCGTTTGCTACCGATAGGTTAGAGATCATATCGTAACCCGGTAAAATGTTAGCATTTAAATCAACATGTGGGCGGTAGCCAGTATCAAGTACCGCAACTACTACGCCACTGCCTGTTGCAGTATCCCATGCGGTTGGTAAGTTTAGGCCGCCAGCTTGCTCGTAGTAGTGCCATTGGTCGCCGTAACGAGGGTCGTTAGGCGTTGCAAATGGTTTTAACATTTGATCCACTTCAATGTATTCAACATTGCCAGAATCAACCATTTCTTGCATAAATTCTTGTGCTTCTGCAGCGCTCAGCTTTTTATCTGCGCGCATAACATGGTGGTTATTAAGCGCCATTGCACGGATGTACTTCGCTTTTACTTTACCTTTTTTAGAAGCGAAATTTTTTACAAAGCGTTGAGCACGCTTTTTCATATTTGCAGGGCTTGCGTCAGCAGACGAGATGCTTAGCATATCGTTCGCGCTATTTTTGTACTTAATAATAAACTGAGTTTCAAAACCCGATTGGCTTTGTAGTTTGGCTGTGGTTTCTGCCATAGAGGTAGACACATCTTGAGCAACACTTGCAGATGCTGCAAATACCGTACTAATAGTGAGCGCGATAGCGCAACGCTTAAATGATTTACTTGTTGTCATAATTATCCCTAGTTGTTATTAGTTAGTTCGTAATATTAAATTACGAAACAGAAACAAAGGTAAATGATCTGTTAATTTCTTTAAAATAATAATTGCTTATGTACCTATTTCTTTTAGTTATAACCTAGGTGTACGGTGCCTTTGTCGTTGTTTAGTATTTATCATATAAAACAAAAATAAGTATAAAGGATTGTTATTTTTACACTGTTTAGAAAAGCCCATAGCTAGCCTTGGTTACATTTGTTGCTATAAATTTAATAATAAATTCTATTCAGAGTGTTTAAACAAACTTTGCTATAATCGGGCAAATTTTTGAGTAGGGCGAAGTAATGAATCAAGTAGATGTAATTGTGATTGGCGCAGGTGCAGCCGGATTAATGAGTGCAGCACAAGCAGGTTATCGCGGGCGTAGCGTTACAGTGCTTGATATGGGCAAAAAGCCTGGTCGAAAAATTTTAATAAGTGGTGGTGGGCGTTGTAATTTTACCAATGAAAATGCCAGTCCAGAAAACTACTTATGCAGTAACCCTCACTTTGTTAAGTCGTGCTTAAGCCGCTATACACAACACGATTTTATTGAGCTGGTGGACCGCCACGGCTTGGCATACCATCATAAAACCTTAGGCCAGCTGTTTTGCGATAACAGCGCGCAGGATATAGTCGATATACTACTTACCGAATGCGAGTGGGCTGGTGTTAATATTAAATTGCGCAGCGAAGTGTTAAATGTGGCTAAAACCGACATTGGCTACCGTGTTACCACTGAACAAGAAACACTGACTTGTGAATCACTAGTTATCGCATCGGGCGGTTTAACAATGCCCAAGCTTGGCGCCACTCCTATAGGCTATAAAATTGCAGAGCAGTTTGGCTTAAACGTACTACCTACCATGGCGGCGCTTGTGCCATTTACTTTGCATCAACACGATAAAGAACGCTTTGAAGGGCTTTCAGGAATTAGTATACCGTGCGAAGTGTCTAGCGAAGACGGCACTGTATTTAAAGAGAATATTTTGTTTACTCACCGAGGTTTATCGGGGCCTGCCATATTGCAAATAAGCTCATTTTGGCGAGCGGGGCAGGCAGTAAGCATAAACTTGCTCCCTGATCTCGATTTAAAACAGCAACTGGCTGATTGGCGAGAAACACAAGCCCAAAAATCATTAAAAAACAGCCTTGCGACTATTTTACCCAAACGCTTTATAGACATACTGCACGACAGCAAAGCTATTCCAGATTGTAATATTAATCAGCTTACCCATGCTCAAATAGATGAGTTAGCAAGCTATATTCACGCATGGCAAATAAAACCTAATGGCACAGAGGGCTATCGTACCGCCGAGGTAACTTTGGGCGGCGTTGATACTGATGAGCTGAGCTCTAAAACCTTTGAAGCTAAAAAAGCCAAAGGCTTATATTTTATAGGCGAAGTAACCGATGTAACAGGCTGGCTTGGAGGCTACAACTTCCAGTATGCGTGGAGCTGTGGGTTTGCATGTGGGCAATATGCATAAGTATTTCAGCGTATTGTGATAGATGAGATAAAAATATTACACTCTTAATTAAGGTGATTTTAAAGAGTGTAATATTGGTGCGTATATTTTTGCTGTTAAGTATTGTCGCTACAAGTTTTAATGCATTAGCATCAGAAAACTACAGCGATCATGAAGCGTTTTGCTTGCAACAGCCCAAAACGCACTGTTTAACTTATATTGAAACGCGCCTTAATGAAGTCAAAGATAACCCTGCACAGTGGTACAAAATAAAAACCTACCAATTTGATTACTACTACGACTACCAACAGTTCGAAAACTTACTCAACGCTATTACTCCTTTTTTAGAGCAAGATAAGCTGCCCGATGTATTTAAGCTACAAATGTATTTTTATTACGCGAAAGCACTTAACTATATTGGCAAAAAAGCAGAAGCTAAAACGTATGCCGCTAAAGCGTTTACCCAGTTAGACGGGATATATAATGCTTTTGGTGACCCTTTAAGATTAGTGGAGTTGGCTAACCTACACTATGTGTTTGGTAGTAAAAAAGCAGCGATGCGATTACTAAGAGATGCCGAGCAGCGCTTTGCAAAAAATAACGATCCTATTTTTCATTTAGAGCTGCACATTAACAAAGCGCATATTTACTTAAAGTGGCAGCAATACGAGCACGCAGTAAAAAGTAATTTAATGGCCTATAACGCCATAAAAAACACCAACCACGCTGCTAAAATAGTGCTTGCTAGCGGTAACTTAGCGTACAGTTATCAGCAAAATAAAGAGTATTTAGAAGCTATAAATTATTATAAAACCGCATTCAAATCTACTGAGCCCTCAAGCATTTACCATGCTATTTATAGCTTACGTTTAGCGCAGGTATATTTACAAATAGGTAAAAAGGTACAAGCGAAAGAATGGCTTAGTCGCATTGATAGAAACGCCACCGAGTTTGGTAAAGGCCATGCTGCATTGTATAGCAAGCTGCAGCACGCCCTTAGCAATAATTAATTTGCAATCGCTGCTTTATATGGGGTGTTAACGCCTGCGTAACGCGGGCCAAATATTTCTAAACCTTTAGGGCCTGTAAATTCCTTTGGCGCTGGTAAAATTACAACGGCTACTTTCATGCCTACCGCGTAATTAGGATTAGTAATGGGTGTGCCTGTTTGGCTGTTAATACAGCATATTAAATCAGGAATAGTTACGTGCACTTCATCATTTAAAAACGCGGCCATGTTTTCGTTTTTAACCGTTATTTTGTAGTTGTTATTTACAAACTCGCCTAACCCTTTAAGTGTTACTTCGCCTAACGTAAAACCCTCTACGGTGTTAAATTCAAATGTGCTTACCTCGCCTTCAAAGGCAACAAAGCCGCCGCCGTGCTTGGCAATTATGTGTGCGGTGTTAGCGTGCTGTGCGTTGGCGTCACGCATTGCTTTACCGAGTTTAAGGGCTTTACTAATAGTGCCGTGAATAACCGCGTTTTTCATTTGTTCAATAGGTAAAATATGATCAATGGCTGCTATGTCGTTACGGCTAATTTTAGCCAGTGCTCGCACGACTGTTTCGGCGCGTAAGTCATCCATTACATTTTCGCAAATAAAGCACTCACCAAATTCATTCGCGGTAATAATGGGCGCTGCGGGTAAGTTATTTAAATAATAGGTTGAATGGGTGATCTCCGGTACTGCGCGCCCAGCGGGGTCGGCATCAATAATATAGCCGTCAAACATTGCAGCTAAGTAAAACGATACTGCGGTGTTTGAGCCGCCAAGCTCACAACAAATAGTGCCATAAATAGCATCGTTACCTGTGTATTCAAGGGTGCGCTGGTAAGCAGCTAAAATCGCATGCTTAGTGCTGCGGGGCAAGTTTTCATAAGCGCGTTCCTCTTGTTCACTTAAAGCAGAAATAGCGCCTAACATGTAAGGCGTACAAACAAGCTCACCCGCGGGGACTTCATCGGCACTAATTAGTTTAAAGCTTTTACCCTGTGCGAGTGCTTCGTCAATATAGGCAATGCCTTCACTTAACTCACCGCCGCCGCCAGTGCCTAAAATGGCGCAGCCGTATAAAATATCAATAAGTTGGTCACGATTAAGAATTTGCATGTGTGTATCGCTATTAGTTAACTCATACCCATCCCCAAAACAGATCACTTAATTAAGCGGATTGGTATAAAACAGCAGGCATTAAAAAAATACCTGCTGTAAAGGTGAAAAAATTAAAATTGGTAACTGAGCTCAATACCGTAACTACGAGGCTTATTAGGTTGGCGCACTAAGTCTGTAACCCCATCGGCTAGTAGAAAAATATCTTCAATAGCGCGCTCATCCGTAAGGTTGTCTACGTAAACTTGAACGCTCCACTGCTCTGATTTAAGCCCTACACCGGCATTTAGGTAGGTATAACGCGACGACTCAACATCAGGAATATCAATACTGAATGTTTTAGGGCCTTCAATTAATAGCTCAGCGCGCGAGAACAATGACCACTCACCGTTTAGTGCTAAGTTATGATTTGCCGACAGCCCGTAGTTATACTCAGGCACCCAAAATTGTGGCCTGCCAGCCAGTTCGGGGCGCAGTGCAAAGTGTTTAATTTCTGAATCAACAATACCTGCACTGAGGTTAATACTTAAATTGCTGGTGGCAGCAAAGGCGGCTTCTAGCTCTAAGCCTTTGGTTTGTACTTCGTCAATAGAGAGGTTTTCAAGGGTGAAGGTATCTATATTAAATTGGGTAAATTGCGCATCGTTTTGCTCAATAATAAACGCGGCGCCATTAAGGGTAACTTTGTTATTAAACAAAGCAGTTTTAAAGCCTATTTCGTAGCTGTCAGAAATTTCTTTATCAAAGGTGCGGCTAATACCATCGGCCGGCTCGTTAAAGCCCCCACTTCTAAAACCACGCGAATAGCCGGTGTAAAGTAGTAGGTCGTCATTCATTTGGTACGCCAAGGTAACTTTAGGTTGTAATTGGCTAAACGATTTTTTAGCGTAAGTGGCGTCTTTATTGGTTGGGTCGAACGACTCACGAGTATCGTGATCGTAACGCATCGCACCGGTGAGCTCTAACTGCTCGTTTATATCGTAGTTAAACTGCCCAGCAAGTGCCCATGCATCGCTGCTGTTGTTATCGATAATTGAAAGGTAGGGCTCGTCATTAGCAAAATCTGCACGCGTTAAAATTTCGGCATCGGTAAAATCATCGTAAAATAATACCGCAGTATCGCGGTCGCGCTGTTGATAAAACGCCGACACCGACCATCTAAAAGTCTGATCCGACTGGGATATAAACCGCGACTCTAGCGTTAACGATTCAATATCGTATAACCCTTCAGTACCAAATGGGGCTCTAAAAAAACCATCTTCGTCAATAAAGGTGGCATCGGCAGAGTAGTCGCCATCGTAAAAGTGCTCGTTTTCTGAATTGCTGTACGCGGTGACAAACTCAAATTTACCTAAATCGTAATGTTGGGTTAGCTTGGCGCTTAGCTCATACACATCACGCTCATCTTGGTTAATAATATTTTGTGAGGTATTAATTGAAAAGTCTTCAATGGTGTCATCGCTCACCCCTTGGTAGTAAGCAAACCCAGCTTCGCTTGAGGTGTATTTACCTTTAAGATTTATTGAGGTGTCTTCGCTTAGCTCAAACTCTAACTGTGAAAAAACCGATTGCTCTTTTAACGGGTCGGCGTAATCGCCTGTGTAGGCATTTTTAATCAGTCCGTCGGTATCTTTAATGTAACCACCGGCTCTAAAATAAGCGGTGTTTTCATCGTTAAGCGAACCCGATACAACCGCATTCAAATTATACGTGTTGCCATTACCGACTGAGCCTTTAATTTTACCTTCAAAGTCTTCAATAGGTTTTTTAGTTGTCACAATAACCGCACCACCAATGGCGCCGCGGCCATACAGTGCCCCTTGTGCGCCACGCATAACTTCAATACGTTCAATATCAACTAGATCTTGGTTTATAAACTCTAAATAGGGGGCGGTAACACCATCAACTACAAACGCTAATGGCGGATCGCCCACCTGCGGTGTAATTAAGCCACGAATAGTAATACGGGCAAGGCCGGGCCTAAAATTATCGAGCTGCGATAAGTTGGGAGTTAAATTAGCAACATCACGAAAGTTAGTAATACGTGATTTTTCGATTGTCTCGGCGCTAAATGCGGTAACAGAGTCAGGCATGTTTTGTATCGACTCAACACGCCCGCGCGATATCACCGAAATTTTTTCTATAGTGTCAGTTACTGTTTGTTGTTGTTCTTGCGCATGCACATAGTTTATGCACGACAGGGTGACTGCCGATGCTAATAGTGTTTTACGAAAGCGTATTTTGTTGTATCTGCTCATGTTCTATGTCCTAATGTGACTATCATGGTGATGTTACTTAGTGATAAACATTGTCGCTTTTTCAGACAAAATAATATTTTGTAAACCCTTAATACAGCACACACAAATTGCTGAAAATAACGCTTAAGCGCGTAATTTTATGTATATGTTGACCTTAAATTTACAAAATTAATTATTATTAAATGTGAAACCGGTTATGAAAAAAACGATAAAAATAGACAGGTATAATCAGAAAATACTGGCAATTCTGCACCTAACTGCCGATTTAACAAACGTTGAATTGGCCGAGCAAGTTAACTTGTCGCCCAGTGCATGTTTTCAGCGAGTAAAAGCATTAAAAGAGGCGGGATATTTTAGAACCTTTCATGCTGATATAAATTTAGAGCAAATTTGTGAGCACGTGTTTGCCTATATGGAATTTACCCTAGAGGACAATAACCTAGCAGCACGGCGTAAGTTTTTAGCTGACATACACAACATCCCCGAAATAATGGATTGCATGCAACTAAGTGGCGATATTGATTATATTTCTTTTTGTTGCTTTGCCGATATTCAAGCGCTTAATGCAATGTGCGACAGGCTAACCGGCAGCTCACAGTATGCAATAAAAAAGCTGACTACACGCATAGTGCTTGAGCGCGCTAAGTTCTTTTTAGGCTACCCGCTGGAAAAACTTAAATGGCGAGACGAGATGAAAGTAGACGACGAAGAGTAGCTCCCTAATTTAGATTAATAAAAAGGCGCTTTATGCGCCTTTTTATTGTTTAAAGTTATTGCTGAATAACCGGTTTGGGGGCAATGGCTTTTGCAAACAGGGTATAAATAACGGCCGTTAATATAATGGCGTCAATCACGGTAATACCGCTCATTGATACGTTAAATAAAGTGCCATTACACACCGCATATGCCGCGCCTACAAACCATGCGCTAAATGCGGGAAGTGAAAAGTTAGCGTTATTTGCCAAAGCCGCTGCGTTATAAGCATGGGGTTTAATAAACAGTGCATCAACAATAATTACGCCCGCTACCGGTACAAAAATATCAGACAAAAACGCTAAAAAGCTTATAAACATATCTAAAATATTTATAAAGGCTGCGCCAATTCCCACCAAACCTAATAACACAATAACCCACTTTTTATGCCAATACGGGAAGGTAGCCTCTACGCTAAGTGCGGTACTGTACAGGTTTAACGAATTTAAAATCCAGCTGCCTGCTATCACAATAAAAAACGCCGAAAACCCCAAATTAAGCGCAAGCATTAAGCTTAATATTTCGGTTTCTTGCATGGCCGCTGCGGCAAACACAGCCACAAAAATAACCAAAAGCTCAATAACCATATACGCAATAAATGAGGTGTACACGCCGCCACGTTTTTGCTTAGAAAAACGGGTTATGTCGGGCAATATTATTGCGCCAATAATAACGCCGCCAACAATGGCAGCTACACCATCTTCAAGAGAAAGCGCTGCTGATTTTTCTAAATTAATAAAATCAACCAGTGGCATACTATCGAGCGCGCCAAAAAGCATCATAGCGGTGACCGCAGCCAAAATAGGGATCATGATAGAGGCCAGCACATTAATGGCTTTAAACCCATACAATGTGGTTATGAGCATGGCGCAACCTGCGACTATATCGATGGGCCATTCGGGCATAATAATATTAAATTCTGCACTGAGTAAGCGCACCACGGCATTAGAAAACAAATCAATATTTACGCCAAACCAGCCAATTAACGATAAAGCAAAGGCAATATTAACAATGCCCGCGCCAGCATTACCAAACGCTATTTTTACCAATAAATAAGAGCTTAAGCGGCTTTTTACACCTATGGTGCCCATAGCCCCACCAATAAGGGTTAATATAAGTGAGCCAATAACTAACGCCCACAGTGTATTACTCACACTTGAACTTTGATGTATTTCTAGGCCGGTGATAAAAGTGGGCAGCGAAAAGCTGAGCATAGCGGCTATGGCTGCAATGCGCGGCCAGGCAACAAGTTCGTTGCTATTAATAGTGTGGGGGTCGTTCCCGTTTGGCATTGCCAGTTTCTCTTTTTTATTATCTTTTATATTACTATACGCCGCTGGCGTGCAAAATTTTTTATTATTAGGTGTTTATTCAAAATATGAGGTTTAAAAAGTAGGGTGCGCACAAAATTATATTTTGTGGTGATTATTTTTAGGGTGTTAAAGGCGTAACTATTTAGGCAAAAAAAACCGCCAAAAAGGCGGTTTAAAGGTCTACACAACACAATTAAATGTTTTACCTTATTGGGTTATTTTAATAACGCCAACACATCAAAGCAGGCACCCATAGTATGGTAATCCGTTTTACCAATTGGGCTTTTCATAGTATCTATTTTTTTGTTATCTACGGTTAAAATTCTAAACCACGCCCCGTATTGATGATCAACTAAGTGCTGCCACGAGTACTGCCAAATTTTGTCATACCACTGCTGGTATTTTTCATCCCCTGTGGTTTCATAAAGGTAGGCCGCACAACACAGTGTTTCGGCTTGCACCCAAAAGTACTTGTCGTCATCGCATATGCTTTTATCTGGCGCAAATCCGTAACAAATACCGCCGTGTTGTTTATCCCACGCAACGTCTATTGAATTATCAAATAACGCTTGAGCGCGCTCAACAAGCCAAGTTTGTGGCTTATGCTTATTTAAAAACATTAATAGTTTTGACCACTCAGTTTGGTGACCTGGCTGAAAACCCCATGGGCGAAACAAATTTTTAGGATCGTCTTTGTTATACTCTAAATCAACCTGCCAATTTATATCGTAGTGCTCCCAAATAAGCCCACCCATTAAATTAGCTTGGCGATTAATCATGTTATCAGCCAGTGTGAGCGCGCGATTTAAAAATAGCTTATCTTGAGTTGCTTCATAAGCGGCAATAAGAGCTTCGCACGTATGCATATTGGCGTTTTGCCCGCGATACGGATCGCACTTAGTAAAATCATTGTTGTGCTGATCTTTATATAAACCCGCTTTTGCATCCCAAAAATGCGTTTCCATTGTTTGAAATGTATCGTTTAGGTATTCGCGTGCCTCTGTAACACCTACACGGTATGCCCAGCTGTAGGCTAAAATCACGAACGCAAAGCCATAGCAGTGGTTGGTATCATCAAGTACAGTGGCGTTACCTTGCTCAACACTCAATAACCAATTGTAACCGCCTGTTTGCTCAACAAAATGGTGCTTACGAATAAACTCAATACCCGATTTAACACGGTTTAGGTACTTTTCATCATTAAAGGTTTGGTACGCACGTGCATAGTTAAATACAAACCGAGTAGAGCTTACTAGGTGGCGAGTTTGCTTATCAAATACCTCACCATTATCCGAAAAGTTTTGGTAAAAACCGCCGTGTTCGTCGTCTATGTTTGGCTCGTAAAACGCCAGCGTATCGGCAATATGTTGTGTTAAAAATTCGCGGCTTTTAAAGTTATCAGGTGTGTGGCTCATAGTGCGCTCCTAAAATCATTAAGCGATTTTTCGTTAGGAAGAGACGTAAATGCCCCTTTGTAAGATGCTGCATGAGCACCACATAACGAAGCAAATTCAAAAATAGTTGTTAGTGTTTCGGGGTTATTGCAAAGCTTACTAAAAGAGCTAGGTGTGAGGTTTTGTAAGCCTAGTTGATACAGCAATCCACCTACAAACGCATCTCCTGCGGCGGTGGCATCAACCATAGTAACCTTTTTAGGGTGAAGCGTTTGCTTGGCATTTTTGGTATACCAATGCATGGGGTTGCCTGCATCGGTAACCACAAATAACTCACAGCCATTATTGAGAGTGTCGGCTATAAATTCTTCACCCGTTTGCTCACCCGCTAAGTATTCAAGCTCTTCTTTAGAGGCTTTAATAATAGAGCAGTGTTTTAGCAAGGGTAAAATGTGTTCACGCGGGTTAGCATTACTAGGCCATAAGTTGAGGCGTAAGTTAATATCAAAACTGACAATTGAGTTATTTTGCTTGGCAAATTCAACCCCATACGCGGTGGTTTTACGTATGCGCTCGTCGGTTAAGGTATTTGAGCAAATATGAAAAATATCGCATTGCTCAAACCATTCACTGCTAAAGTCACTATTAGTAAAGTGCAGATCGGCGGTGTTATCACGGTAAAACTCAAACGTACGGTCGCCGTCCTTATCAAGTGATACAAACGCAAGGGCGGTTTTTGCTTGGTCGGTAAAGCGCATAAAGTCGGTTTTTACGCCTTGCTCTTTTAAGGCGTTATGTAAAAAATCACCAAAGCTGTCGGTGCTTAGCATGCCAGCAAAGTAGGCGTTACCACCTAGCTTTGCAATAGCTACGCTTACGTTTGCAGGCGCACCGCCTGCAAACTTAGTAAACGCTTCGTGCTCGCTGTTGTTTTGGCTTAATTTATCAGAGAGTAAATCAACCAATACTTCACCAAAACATATTGTGTGTTTCATAATGCTGCCTTAGTTATTAATCAAGTAGCCAATGCAGCGCAATAGCGGCTGTCCATGAGAAATCTTTACCACCACAGCCGGCGCCTGTTTCTGGGTTAAAATATTCGTAGTAACCCGATTTAAGCACTAAATCGCGCGTGTCGTCCTGAATTTTATCAGCCGTGGTCACAAACCCTGCTTCTTTAAGGCCGATGGCTATCATCCAGTTAATGTGTAACCAAATAGGGCCGCGCCAGTAACGCTGTGGCTCGTATTTATCTTCTTTAGGGTGGGTAGATGCCACACTAAATTGACTCGACTCAATAAAATCTTCTGTCGCGGTATTAATAATACGCGTTTGCTCGTCAGTTGTTAAACCAGCATAAACGGTTAGTAG
Source organism: Pseudoalteromonas sp. S327 (assembly GCF_005886415.1). Taxonomy (NCBI): domain Bacteria; kingdom Pseudomonadati; phylum Pseudomonadota; class Gammaproteobacteria; order Alteromonadales; family Pseudoalteromonadaceae; genus Pseudoalteromonas; species Pseudoalteromonas sp. S327. The sequence goes on from NZ_PNDP01000033.1 coordinate 27,950, forward strand.
TGCCGCCGATGTTTTAACTTTAGCTAGGCTGTTGGTTAACACATTTTTACAGTAAAAGTATTCGCTTTGCTCACACCATAACGTGTTAATTGCTGTTTGAGTTAGTTCTAGACGCTGTGCTAAATAATCGGTACGTGCATCGTTTAAACCGAGTTGCTCACCCATTTTGAGTAAATCTTTTGTCGCACGGTGCAAAATAGCAATAATACCTAGGTCGTTCATTTTGTACGGGCAGGTTTCGTAAATTACTTTGCTATCAAAATTGTTACGTTTAAAAAAGTCTACTAGGTATAAGAAACGGTCATACTCGCTTTTATGCGGGCGCTGCGACGAATCAACATGGCTGGTGTCGCGGCGGGTGTATTCCCAATCAACACCAGGTACAGCTTCAAGGGCATCATCCCACGATGGGCTGTTATCCATACCCGATTCCCACGGATGATAAGTGACCACTAAGCCTGTATTTTCAGGATCGCGGTCGTTGTACCACCATAAATGGTAATCAACAACTTGAGAAAATAATGCTTTAACTTTTTGCTCTGCAAGGGTTTTATCTTGTGCGCTGGCAAGCATTTCTTTCATTACTGTTGCCACAACCGGTGGCTGCGAAATAGACGTACTTTTAATTTTTTTATCAGAGCCCCACACATCTGGACCAGGGAAGTAGGTAGTTGAATCCTTATGAAATAAGATATGTGGCACCATGCCATCATCCCACTGGCCTGAAAATAACACATCAATTTCTTGCCACGCACGGCTCTCGTCAGACTTCATCCACCCTAAGGCTGTAATCGCTGAATCCCAGTTCCACTGAAACGGGTAAAGGCCATGCGTAGGGACGGTATAGCCACCTAAATCGTTTGCTATAAGTGTTTTAGTAGCAAGTTCTGTAAGCGATGCCGCTGTGGCTGCATCAAGTTTACCGTTGATTGTATTAGTCATATTGGGTGCTCTTTGTGTGTTATTTTCAATTTGGATAATATTAAAGCACTCATTATGGGTTGTAAATGTTTTTTTTCTGTGCTTAAATCCTGTTCGAAGTAACAAAAAACTAACATGTATACTTGAGTATTTCGCACTTACTTAGCCACACTCTAAGTAATTACACACAGACAACTAGCACAATTGGAGAATACCCGTGAATAAAACTACGATCGCCTCTATTGTATCTTTATGCCTCACACAAGGCGCGTTTGCCGCAGAAGAGACTGCGCCAGATACAGCAAAAAAAGAAAATAACGTTGAACGTATTATCGTCTCTGGTACCAGCAAAGGACGCGTTATTTCAGATACCCCACAGTCAGTAACCTCTATTAGCGAAGATGAATTAATAAAGCTTTCATCAAGCAGCCAAGCAGATGTATTACGTTATATCCCAGGTATTAAAGTAGAAGGGGGCGGTGGTGAGGTTGGAACAAACCTACAAGTAAGAGGCTTACCTTCATCGGGTCAGTTTCAGTTTACGCCATTGTCGTACGACGGTTCACCTAGTTTGAGTGTTTTTGGCTTAAACTCATCGGCGTTTGATGTGTACTACCGAAACGACTTAGGTATTGAGCGTGTAGAATTTGTGCGTGGCGGTGTGTCTAATTTATTTGGCCAAGGCTCTGTAGCGGGTATTATTAACTATATTTCTAAAACGGGCAGCGATGATCCGCAAAGTACTGTGCAAATGGAGCTTTCTGATCAGGGCCGTACCCGTTTAGATTTTGCTACAAGCGGGCCGCTAAACGAAGATGGCCTTTATTATGCGCTGTCGGGCTTTTACCGTTACGATGAAGGCCCGTTAGATACAGGGCTTGAGACTAAAGGCACTCAGCTGCGCGGTAATATTCGTAAAGAATTTGATGACGGCTCTGGCTCATTTACTGTGTATGGCCAATACATTGACGACCAAGCACAGTTTTACCTGCCTATTCCACTTGATGGCGACAGCCGCGAACGCTTAACTGGTAACGATGGACGCGAAGTGGAGTCATTACAAACTGCTAATGTGTCTAACCTGTCCTACGATACTGCCAATGGTCGTTATGAATCGCCAATTAGCGATGGGGTGGTAACTAAAGGTGGCTCTATTTCAGTGGTGTTTGAAAAAGAGCTCGCTAACGATTTTGCTATTAACATGCGCAGTAAATACGCAAAGTACCAACACGAATTTAATCTATTTTTAGATGGCGACGGTATTATTAATGTACCTGAGAGCCAAGAAGAGTTTTTAGCTAACCGTGGCTTAAGTGATGTAAGCGATGCAGCGTTTACTTACACTGCATCGGGGCTGGCACTGGCAAGCGATGACTTATTATTTGCTAACCGTATTTTAGATAGAGACCGCCCAGCAGAGGATTTTTCTGCCGAATTTAATATTGTTAAAAGTATTTTTGTTGGCGATTTTAGCCACGATATTACCGTAGGTACGTTTTTCTCTCACAGTGAAGCCGATGACGATAACGTTATTACGACCTACTTGGGGGAATTTAACAATAACCCAGAACTGGTTGATTTAACGTACACCAATGCCGATGGTGATGTTGTTCAGTACACACAAAATGGTATTAGTGGCCCAGGTATTTCTTACACCAACCAAACAATTAGCGCTACCCGCCGTGCGCTTTATATAGCGGACCAAATGGAAAGCGATGATTGGATTATCGACTTTGGTGTACGTTATGAAGAAATTGACGGCAAAATTAGCCGTGAAGGCAGCCAAGTTGTACAAATTTCTGATGATCCATCACTTGCGCCTAATTTACAGGTAAACACCACAGGCAGTGGTGTAATGACCTACGGCGAAGTAGACACCTCTGAATTTGCGGTATCGGGTGCAGCCTTATACCGCTTAACCGATAACTTAAACGTATACGCGAATGCATCTCGCGGGTTTTTCTTCCCAGAAATTAGAGGAATTCAGTTTAATGATTTAGGTGAGCCTGCCAGCTACGAAGCCGAAATTGTTGAACAAGGCGAGCTTGGTATTAAGTTTTTTGATAACGACTTTAGCGGTAGCATCGCGTTATTTAGAACCGACTTAAAAGACAGACGCAGCGTAGACTTTGTTAACGATGGCAACGGTGGGGTATTAGAGCTGCCTGTTATGCAATCAACCAAAGCAACGGGTGTGGAGCTTACTGGTCGCTACGATATTACCGACGAGTGGGCGGTTGATGCCAACATGACTTACACTGACCACGAATTTACTGAGTTTGACTCAGACCCTTCTATTATTGGTAACGAGTTACGTCGTAAACCAAAAGTATTATTTAACTCTTCTATAAGCTACACCGCAGATAATTGGGATGCTGCTTTGTATCATAACTTTACAGGTAAAAACTTTGCTAACGATGCAAACTCTGTAGAGCTTGATTCATTCCACTTGTTTAGATTTGATGCGGGTTATAACTGGCAAATCGCCCCAGAGCAAACCGTACGTTTAAGCGTAGGGGTATTTAATTTGTTTGACTCTGATGGTGTTACCGAAGGCTCGCCGCGTTTAGGTAATAGCCAAACGTCAGACAATCCTTACTTTGTAGGCCGTCCAATTCTCCCACGACGCGTTACATTTAGAGTCAAATACGACTTTTAAATAAATGCTTTACGCCTATTAACCTGTTTTGGGGTTAATAGGCTTTTTGCATTGTGATGCATTTTTCAGCTAAGTTAGCGATAGGCTTGTTTTTAGGGACTGTTTTAGAAGTAAGCATATAGCTGTTTAGTTTTTTATTTTTGAGAAGGCGCTGTGTTTTCTTAATGTGAATACGCGAAATAATTATGAATATATTAGATTTTTCAATAGTTGCTCTTTACCTTGGTGCCTTATTGGTAATGGGGTTTATGCTACGCGAACAAACCAATAAAAGTGATTACTTTTTAGGAGGCAAAAGCTTAGGGTGGAAACCTTTAGCTTTGTCGGTAATGGCCACTCAGCTTTCGGCTATTAGCTTTATTTCGGCTCCTGCATTTGTTGGTTTGCGTGAAGGCGGTGGTATGCAATGGCTCTCGTATGAGTTAGGTGTGCCGCTGGCGATGATTTTAATTTTAGCGACTATTTTACCTAAGCTTTATAAAAGCGGCATTGTAAGTATTTATGATTACTTAGAAATGCGCTTTGGTCGTTCTACCCGTGTGCTTATTAGTGTGGTGTTTCAGTTTAGCCGCGCATTTGCCACCGGCATTATGATTTATGCGGTATCGCTTATTCTCCAAGGCACCATGGGCATAGAAGCATGGCAGGCCATTGTGCTTACCGGCGTGATCACGGTGTTATATTCACTGCAAGGCGGTATGAAAGCCGTGGTGTATGGTGATGCAATTCAAATGATCATCATTGTACTGGGTACTATTGCTTGTATTGGCTTTGGACTTTATCACTTAGGTGGGGTTGATACCTTTATTGCTAATGTTGATTCGAGCCGATTAGAAGCCATAAAATTTGATTCGTTTGGATTTAGTGGTGATGGCTTTGGTTTTTTACCTATGATTTTTGGTGGTGTGGTGCTTTACGCCTCTTACTATGGGTGTGACCAAACACAAGCGCAACGTGCACTTAGTGCAAAAGATCCTAAAAACTTACGCTACATGATTTTAGCCAACGGCGTAGTGCGTTTTCCTATTACTATTTTATATTGTGTGTCGGGCTTAATTGTAGGCACGCTGGCTATGAGTAACCCTGAGTTTTTAGCCAAAATTCCAGCGGATAACCCAGATTGGATGATGCCAATCTTTATTTTAGATTACTTACCACATGGCTTAATTGGTTTATTAGTGGTGGCCATTTTATCTGCGGCTATGTCATCACTTAGCTCAGCTATTAACTCGCTTTCGGCGGTAAGTATTGAAGACTACAGCCGTATTTCAAATAAAGAGCTAGACCAACCAACCTACTTAAAATTGGCTAAATACTTAGGGCTTATTTGGGGTGCAATTACGTTAATTTTATCGCTTTATGCTGGTGATATCGCACCTACTATTATTGAAGCCATTAACAAAGTAGGCTCGTTATTTTATGGCCCAATACTGGCGGTATTTTTAATTGCCGTAGTTAGTAAGCGCAGTGCTGCGCTGCATGCAAACATAGGCTTAATTAGTGGTGTGTTAATTAACTTGTTGGTGTCGGTATTTGCGCCAGACGTATTTTGGTTTTGGTGGAACTTTATTGGCTTTGTGGCTACAGCGGTGATTACCCTTACGACAAGCATTGCGATTCCACGCGAAGTAAACGAGGTTGCTAAAGCGCAAAACGCTGAGACTATCTCAAACTCAATTTTAACCGGTAAAGATATCGTTATGCTGCTTAGCATGTTTGTTGTGATGGTATTAATTTGCCTTGCTATTCCATCAATTTTTTCGTGAGCGTTAACCCATGGATTCTAAAAAGTCATTTTTAATCGATTTATTTACCACGGCGGTAAATGCCTGTAAACCCAGTGCGTGTATGAGCAAGTACTTGGAAAATATAGATGCCAGTAATGGTTTATGTGTGGTGGGCGCCGGTAAGGCCGCCGCCGAAATGGCCGCAGAGGTTAACCGTTTTTATGGTGATAAATGCTTTGGTGCGGTAGTGACACGTTACGGCTACGAAAGTGCCGGCGATACTGGGCGCATTAAAGTACTTAGTGCTAATCACCCAACGCCAGATGATAACAGCTTAGCAGCAGGTAAAGAGTTATTGGCGCTTGTAAAAAATAACCCGGCCGATATTCCTATTTTGTTTATTATATCAGGCGGCGGCTCGTCGCTTATGTGTCTGCCGGTAGAAGATGTACCGTTTGAGCAAAAGCAGGCGCTTAATCAGTTTTTACTTAAAAGCGGTGCAAGCGTTGATGAAATTAACGTTGTGCGCAAACAGCTCTCGCTTGTTAAAGGCGGTAAGTTAGCACAAGCGGCTAAATCGGATTATGTCACGCTGATTATTTCGGATGTAGTAGGGGATAAGCCAAGTGACATTGCATCAGGCCCCACAATTAGCGATAACAGCACTAAAGCCGATGCGCTGGCTATTTTACAAAAGTACAACTGGCCGGTTATTAACGAAATTGAAGCGCATTTATTAAAGCCTGAGCAACCACGCGCAGCTGATACTCAAGGCAAACACTTTATTGTAGCTAATGCCCAGCACGCGATTGACAGTGCTATTGATGTAGCGCAGCACCAAGGCTGGGATACGCAAGTACTTGGGTACGACATTCAAGGTGAGGCAAAAGAGGTTGCCCGCGCACATGCTAAAATTGCCCTTGAGCAAAAAGCGCAAGGTAAGCGCGTTATGTTGTTCTCTGGCGGTGAGCTTACAGTAACGGTAGCCGATGTTTATGGTGATGGCGGCCCTAATCAAGAGTACTTAATGGCATTGGCTGAGGCGCTTAACGCCGAGGCGGGTATTTATGCCATAGCGTGTGATACCGATGGTGTAGATGGCAGTAAAGACGTTGCCGGTGCGTATATAAATAGCAGCACGATTGCGCGCGCACTTGATGCTGGCGAAAACTTACACGCTCAGTTAGAAGGCCATAATAGCCATCAGTTTTTTAAAGCCATTGATGATTTAATTATTACTGGGCCAACCAATACTAACGTTAACGATTTTAGAGTGATAGTGATTGAGTAGGCGCGCTCGCCTACTTGTTCTTTAAAGTGGTTTAACGTAACCTTGTGCTCCAATTTTATTAGGGTTAATAGCTATGTTTTCGCTAAATAACAGTAACTTATTACGCTCAGGATTTGAGCTTGGAAAAGGCGACAAACTTTTTCAAGACATTGAACGTGATATTATTAAAGTGGTGTTTTGGGAGCAGTGCGTAACACAAAGCCATATTGTGAGCGCCACCCGAATTCCGCAGCAAACTGTCTCGCGTTTACTTAAATCGTTAACTCAGCATGGCGTAATAATGCAAACCGATACGCTTATCCCTAATAAAAAGGGTAAGCCTGGGTTTGGTATTGCGCTTAACCCCGAATACGGCTTTACCTTTGGTTTAGCTATTTTGCTTGATGCTATTTCTGTAGCAGTCATGGATTTTACCGGCAAAGTTATTTACACCCATATGCAGCTTATGTCAGACATGAGTATTAATAACGTACTTAAAAGTGCGCAAAAGCTGGTGGACGATATAAGCGCAGAGCATAACATTGCGAGCGAAAAAGTACTGGGAATGGGCGTGGGTATATCGGGCTTTTTTAGCTCTATGGACGGGAAAATGAATACCCACCATATGCTAGAGGAGTGGTCGCAGGTTGATATTATCGATATTGTCTCTAAGCATTTTCAACTCCCTACGTGGGTGGTGAATGACGCTACAGGCGCCGCCGCTGGCGAGGGGGTTGCAGGTATAGGCCGCGAGTATAAAAACTTTGTTTATATGTTTGTCTCGGCGGCATTTGGAGGCGGAATCGTAAATAACGGCGATGTATTGCGTGGTACTTACGGTAATGCTGGCGAGCTTGGCGATATGTTACCGCCAAAGTTATACGCTCATCCCAATTTAGAGTTACTAAAGCGTATTTTGAAAAAAAATGGTGTAGCGGTTGATTCAATTTACGACTTGCACGATAACTTTGACCCAGAATGGCCAGGCGTAGAAGAGTGGCTATTTAAAGTTCAAGACTCGTTTGATTTAGTAGCAACTTGTTGCTCGGCGCTATTAGATGCAGAAGCCATTATTATTGGCGGCCATATACCTAAAGAGCTGGCCGAAAAAGTAATAGCGCGTACTGAGGTTTACGCACAATTTAGACGCGGTGCTAAACGCCCGATGCCTAAGCTGGTGGTCTCAAACATTAATAACTTTCCGGTCTCCATTGGTGCAGCCACTTTGCCATTTAGAGAGCTGTGTTTGTAGCTTAATAATAGAAATTTTAAAACAAAAAGCCGATATTGATTTATACAATATCGGCTTTTTAGTATTTAAACCAAATTCTTAACTAAGTGTTATTGCGAATGGGTTTTACTCTTCAACGAACGGTTCACCTTCTGTCATCCACTTAGCGGCTGGCTTGCCTTTTAAGTAATGGTCAAAGTACTGCATCATACGCACTGAAAAATCGACCTGATTAGGAAACTTTTTCAAATGATGTGGTTCACCTTCGTATTGTAAAAAGGTGGCGTCTTTACCCGCACGGCGCAGGGCTAAGTAATATTGCACGCCTTCGTGCCAAGGCACTGCGTCGTCTTTGTCTCCAAACATAATTAAAATAGGGGTATTTACTTTATCGGCAAAAAACACTGGTGAGTTTTCGATGTATAGCTCGGGTGCTTCAAATAAATTTTTACCTATGCGGCTTTGCCCTGTTTCGTACTGAAATTGACGCGCAAGGCCCGACTTTAAACGTATGCCGCTGTATGCACTGGTCATGTTTGATACCGGCGCGCCCGATACAACCGCTTTAAACATATCTGTTTGGGTGATCATAAACGCACTTTGATAACCTGCCCAAGAGTGACCTTGTAAACCTATTTTATCTGGGTCGGCTATGCCTAAATCTATTAATTTTTGGGTAGCGTTTATCATGGTTTGCGTTGACGATTTACCTGGGTGGCCTATTTCAAAGCGAATGTCAGGTAAAAATACCGCATAACCGTTTGAGGTAAACATAGGGAAGTTAGGACGATGATTTAGCTCCATTTTAGGAAAGTCATACATGCGCTGGCTCATATAGCGGTAAAAATACACAACAACGGGCACTTTATCGCCTTTTTTGTAACCTGCAGGTTTAATTAATACCCCTTGTAGGTCTTCGCCATCAAAGCCTTTGTAGCTAATTAGCTCAGGCTTTTCGCCCCAGGAAAAATCCGCCATTTGTGGGTTTAAGTTGGTAACTTTTTTAGGCGCTGTAAAGCTAAAGTCGCTTTGGTAGTAATCAGGAAACTGATGATAGGTTTGCTCGGTAAATAGGTATTTATCGGCATGTTTTGCTTTTTTAACTACATCAATACGTTTTTTGCCACTCAGTACATTAGTAACCGTTTGTGAGGCTAAATCAAGCTTGGCTACTTCACGTTGCTTTGATTGTAAGTTAACGGCTGATACAAGTAATGTATCGTTTTGGGCAAAGCCTACTTGGTTTTTATCAAGCTTAATAACGCGATATTGCGTATTGCTTGGTTTACCATTAGTTAAACGCTCAGCGCGTTGAGTGTTGACATCAAACGCCCAAATATCGTATTTGCTATAAACCAATACTTGGCTGCTGTTATTTAACCAACCTGCAAATCCATAGCCAGGTTGCGGTGATGGATAGTCGTGTTTGTCATCGGCAAACGTGGCATTAATAGCTTTGCTAAGGGCGGTAACTTTGTTGGTTTTTAAATCTTTAAGTTGTACTTGGCTTTGTGCAAAGTAGGCTGCGTAGCGCCCATTAGGTGCAAGGCTTGGTGTAAACGGTGAATTTTTAATAATGGGAGTTTGCTCACCGGTATTAATGTTTATGCTGTAGTAGTCGGCAAAAAAGCCACCGTACATAATTTTTTCTAGGTGGGCTTGGTTAGAATAGCCTAATACACTTTGGCTACGATTAGTGTTAAGCGCTAAATCGCTGACTTTTTCATTGCTTAGTTGTACTGCTTTTTGGCTTTTTAAATGAAAAACAGCGCTGTAATGGCGGTTTTTATTAACCTTGTTCCACTGTTGTTCTTCTCGTGGTTTTATTTGGGCATCGTTGTTGTGCCACACGTTTAGCGCTTTATGTTCACGAATCGTGTCAAAGTCATACAGTGATGCTTCGTCGGTGTACTCTTTTATTTTTATTTTAGCGGCCAGTTTGGGGTGGTTTTCAAAATATAAGCGCTCGCCATTTTCAGACCAGCTAATCGATGCTGTTTTACCTATTACCCACTCTTTATTAGGGGAGTCAATAGTGCTAAGGGTGTTATTTTGCCAAAGCTTTAGAGAGTATTGTCTGCGACGCTCATCATCGTTTACGTAGTTACCGAGGTTAAATGCGGCTATTTCTTTATCAGGGTGCCAACTAATTGATTGTGCAACCACGCCTGGCTCATCAATTAATACGCTTTGCGCAAAGTTATTATTAAGTTCAAGCAGTACAAGCTGATTGTTGTTGCCATCACTAAAGCTTTGGCTGGCAAGTAGCTGTGCGCCACTTGGGCTTAGCGCATAACTAAATACATTATTTAAGCTGTGGGTAGTGCTGTTTTTTAAGTTTATTATTACTAGCTCAAAGCTTTTATCTTTTTTATCTGGTGTGATAGCGCTTTTTTCTTCGCTGTTATCTTCAGCAGGTGTGTCTTTTTCTGCTTTTTTATCAACTCGATAAGCAAGCCACTGGCCATTGTTACCTAAAACATAGTCTTTTACGTCAGCAAATTGCTGTTTTTCGCCGGTTTGGGTATTGACTAAAGTGAGGTTGTTTTTAAGTGATGACTTTTTCTCGCTGGTCTCTTGCTCAAGCAGGGTGGGTACTTGTGTAAATGCCACCCAATTAGCCGCTTTGTTAATAACGGGCTTAGTGCCGCGCTCCACGGTGCTAATGAGGGTGTTTGTTGTTAAGTCATAAACTTGCCCATTTGCATTGCCACGGTAGGGTTTAGCGCTAAAGCTGAGGATTTTACCATCATCTGAAAGTTGGGTGTTTTTTGCGTACTTAAAATCGAATACGTCTTTAAATTCTAACGGCTTTTGAGCCCAAGCAGCCGGGCTCGCTAAGCTTGCAAGCAGTGCTGAGCTTAAAAGGGTGAGCGTTGTTTTCATTATTGATTCTCGTTTTTCACAGTACTTTTAATGTAATAAGTATTGTAGCGAGTTTGGTTTATATTTCGAGCGGATCAGATAAGCGGTATAAGAAAAGGGACGAAAGGGTTAACGTTAGCGCGAAAAACTAGCGCTAACGGTAAAATAATAAAGTAAGGTTATAACCAAATTTTTTGTAGTTCTGGCCATTGTTTTTCAAATTGCGAACTTGGCTTTACTTTAAAGTCGCTGCGCACAAACTGGTTCATTTTACCTTCAACATAGGCTAGTAAAAAGTTAGCAAGGGTGAGTTCGTCACTTTGAAAGGTTTTACCTTCACGAAGTTTTCGCTCGCGCAGTACTTGTTTAAATTGCGTTTCTAGCTTTTCGAATAGCCCTTGTACACGTTCGCGTAAACGCTCTTGCTCGCCTTGTAGGGCGTCGCCGGTAAGTATGCGTGTAATACCTGGGTTTTTTTCTGCAAACGTTAGTAGCAACAACAAAATATTATAAACGCGTGTTTGGCTTTCTTTTTCGTTTTCTAAAATAAGGTTAATGCGCGATAAAAGCGTGTCTTCGATAAACTCTATTAGGCCTTCAAACATACGTGCTTTACTTGGAAAGTGACGGTAAAGCGCAGCTTCAGACACGCCCACTTCAGCAGCAAGCTTTGCAGTTGTAATCCGTTGTCCTGGGCTGGTTTCTAACATTTGCGCGAGGGCTTGCAGTATTTGCTCTTTGCGATTACTTCTTTTTGTCGCAGGCATGAACCTTCCTTTTTTATTTGTTATTTTTAGCTGCTAATCATTTTTCGTTCAAATGAGTGGCTTATGTTAATGTTTTATTCAGTTTGTTTCCAGCACTTTATAGTTGCTTGGCAAGTTGTTTAATTACCTCAAGAGCAATGCGTGTTTTACTATTTACCGCCAGTGCTAACTGCTCATTTTGCCAGTAAAGTGTTAAAGCATTGTGATCTGAATTAAACCCTAAACCACTTTGCGATACATCGTTAGCGCAGATCATATCGAGATTTTTATTTTTAAGTTTACCCTTTGCATAGCTCTCTACATTTTGCGTTTCAGCAGCAAAACCCACAGTGTAAGGGCGGTTTTGCGTTAAGTTTGCCACGGCGGCTATTACATCGGGGTTTTTAACAAGGGTGAGGGTAAGCTCATCGCCTTGTTTTTTCATTTTTTGAGTCGCTACATTAGCCGCTCTATAATCGGCTACGGCTGCACAACCAATAAAAGCATCAGAGAGTGGGGCATAGGTTAATGACTCATTTAATAGCTGCTCAGCGCTTTCAATGTTTATTAAATTAACGCCAACAGGGGCTTTGATAGTGACAGGCCCTGAAATTAAATTGACATGAGCACCAAGCTTTAAAGCGGCCTCAGCCAGGGCAAAGCCCATTTTTCCTGAGCTGTGATTAGAGATAAAACGCACAGGGTCAAGCGGCTCGCGGGTTGGCCCTGCCGTAATTGTAATGGTTTTACCTGCTAATAATTGCGGCTGATCTGTAGCAGTGCACAAAGCCACAAGCTCATGCGGCTCTAGCATGCGCCCAGCTCCTACATCGCCACAGGCTTGCTCGCCTTTGCCTGGGCCCCAAATAAGTACGTCACGTGCTTTTAAAGTGGTTAAATTTGCTTGTGTTGCAGGGTGTGCATACATTTGCTGGTTCATTGCTGGGGCTATTGCCACTTTAGCAGGGGTTGCCAGTAATAGTGTGGTAAGTAAATCATCGGCTATGCCTGCGGCCATTTTGGCAATGGTATTACTCGTTGCAGGCGCGACCAAAATTAAATCAGCCCATTTGGCAAATTCTATGTGGCCCATTGCGGCCTCTGCTGAGGGGTCAAGTAATGAATCAGACACCATTTCACCACTCACCGCTTGCATGGTTAATGGGGTTATAAAATGCTTAGCTGACTCGCTCATAACTACTTTTACTTCGCAACCTGCCTCTTTTAAGCGCCTAACGAGCTCGGCACATTTATAGGCTGCGATGCCGCCGGTGATACCAAGTACGATTTTTTTGTTTGTTAAGTTAGTCATGAGTGTTTTTTGCTTGAGTGTATATGCAGGCTAAAATAACAAATCTTTGTGCTTTGAGCTAAGTTTTTAGGATTAAATAATCAGGCTAATTTTAAAAATTGCATTACAGTTATAAGACTGTTTTTTAATCATCAAGGATGAATAATGCAATTAACATCGTTACCTAACTCACTTCGCCCACGCGAAAAACTCATTGAAAAAGGCCCTAAAGCATTGACCGATGCTGAGTTATTAGCGATATTTTTGCGTACGGGCTTACCCGGTATGAATGTGATTGAGCTTGCACAGCACCTGCTTAACGAAAACAAAACATTGCATAATTTATTTAACGCCAGCCAAGATGAGTTTTGCGCACAAAAAGGGTTAGGGATGGCAAAATATGTGCAATTGCAAGCGGTGCTCGAGCTGAGTCAGCGTTACATGCAGGAGCGTTGCCAGCGCGATGCGGTGTTTAATTCGCCAAATGCGGTGTATGAATATTTAACGCTGCAAATGCGCGGGCTACAGCAAGAAGTGTTTATGGTGCTTTATCTCGATAGCCAAAACCGTTTAGTAAAAGACGAAATTTTGTTTTATGGCACGATAAACTCAGCCAGCGTTTACCCCAGAGAAGTTCTAAAAGCGGCCTTAAAAAATAATGCTGCGGCCATTATTTTGGCACACAATCACCCAAGCGGGATTGCCGAACCAAGCCAAGCAGACAAACTTATCACTAATAAATTACAACAAGCACTGCAATTAGTAGACATAAATGTGCTTGATCACATCATTGTAGGAGGAGAAACGTGTGTTTCTTTTGCACAGCGAGGCTTGATTTAAGGTTGCTTGATGAATAAGTGTGTTAAAAATGAGCGGTTTGGACGGTTTTAGCAAATTAGTTTAATTTAAATGCAGTTTTTACTTTCCCTAAGGGCATTCGATCTTTATAATTAGCCGCTATCAAATTTACATATGAGCTGGTTGGATAGATCAGTATTTGATCTTTGCCTGTAAAAGCTGTATAAAGAGCGCCCTTCGATTTATCTAGGGCACAAATACATGGCCTTAGGTTAAATTAAGCTCGAGCGAAGTTATTGGAGATATATAGACATGTCTAAAGTATGTCAAGTTACAGGTAAGCGTCCAACGGTTGGTAATCACCGTTCACACGCGAGAAACGCGACTAGACGTCGTTTCCTACCTAACCTACAAACACACCGTTTTTGGGTTGAAAGTGAAAAACGTTTTGTAACACTACGCACTACTACTAAAGGTATGCGTATTATCGATAAAAAAGGCATCGACGCGGTACTTACAGATATCCGTGCTCGCGGCGAAAAAGTTTAAGGAACTGAATCATGCGCGATAAAATCCGTTTAGTTTCAACTGCTGGTACTGGTTTTTTCTACACTACCGACAAAAACAAGCGTAACATGCCTGAAAAGATGGAAATCAAAAAGTTCGATCCTAAGGCTCGTAAACATGTGATTTTCAAAGAAGCTAAAATCAAGTAATTTAGTTTTCTTTCAGAATTGTAAAAACCCAGCTTATGCTGGGTTTTTTGTTTTTAGCACTTATCAATATTAAACAGCCCCTAAAATATTTTATTAAATCAACAGGTATAATTTAGGCATAAAAAAACCTTGCAGGTAAAACCCACAAGGTCATTATTTTTACAGCTTACTGTGCCGGCAATAGCAACTTGTTTACTTATGGTATCCCAAGCACGTTTCTACTTCGTTTTTAGAGCCTAATATTACCGCCACACGCTGGTGGATTGCATCGGGTTGAATATCCATAATACGCTCAGTACCCGTAGAAGCGATACCACCTGCTTGCTCAACTAGCATAGCCATGGGGTTGGCTTCGTACAGCAAACGTAGCTTATTAGGTTTGTTTGCATCTTTGGTGTCGGTTGGGTAGGTAAATAAACCACCACGGCTAAGTACACGGTGCACATCGCCAACCATAGCGGCAATCCAGCGCATGTTAAAGTTTTTAGCACGTGGGCCGGTATCGCCAGCGAGTAAGTCATTAATATAGTTTTGCATTGCTGGCTGCCAATGACGCTGGTTTGACGCATTAATGGCAAATTCGTTTGTATCAGCAGGGATAGTGGCAAAGTCTTGTGTTAGTAAAAAGCTACCTTGGGTTTTATCTAGCGTAAACATGCGCGTGCCTTTACCTGTAGTAAGTGCAAGCATAGTTGATGGGCCGTAAAGCACGTAACCTGCAGCAACTTGTTTGTGGCCTGGCTGCAAAAATATACTTTGATCGGCGGCATCTGAGCCTTCTGGGGCTTCCATAATTGAAAATATAGTACCCACTAGCGAGTTAATATCGGTATTTGATGAGCCATCAAGCGGGTCAAACGCCACAATGTATTTAGCGTCTTGGTTGCCAGCTACTGTGTAATCTTCTTCTTCTGAGGCGATGGCTTTAACTGACCCAGACTCGAGTAAAATATCTTTTAAAAGCTGATTAGATAATACATCGAGCTTTTTTTGGGTTTCGCCTTGAATGTTTTCATCAAGCGTTGAGCCTAATACGCCAGAAAGCGCACCTTGGCCAACACGAAACGAAATTTCTTTACATGCTGCTAAAATGGTTCTAATTAACGATAAAAGTTCTCTAGGACAACCGTCTTCTAGTAATACTGGTGGGAGTCTACGCATTCTATTTTCCTGATAACGTGTACTAGCTAATCTAAATGTGAGAGAGATTAACTTAGTGCGCTGAATTTCGTCTTAAATACCTGTATTGTTTAAATAGCACTGTAATAATGGTGCCACCTAATTGTACTTAAAACGCCAATAACAAAGATAAGATTATGAAAAAAATACCACTAATAAGTTACATATTCTTTACTGTGCTGTGCTCTATGATAACCCAAGCGCACGCAGCAATTAAGCCTATAGATGAATTTACTGCGCAAATGAATCACTTTCCTGGGTACTTTTCGTTTTACTACGATACTCAAAACGGCAAAGTGTTTTTAAAAGTAGATAAATTAGAGCAGCAATTTTTGCTTCAGCAAAGCTTACCCTATGGAGTTGGCTCTAACGATATAGGCTTAGATAGAGGCCAACTTGGTAACACGCATTTAGTTCAGTTTGAGCGTTTTGGCGATAAAGTAATGTTGCGCGCGCTAAATACATATTATCGCGCTAATACCACTAACAAAGCTGAGCAGCAAAGTATCAAAGAGGCCTTTGCATCCAGTATTTTAGCGGGCTTTAAAGTGGTAGCGCAAAGCGAAAAAGCGCTCCTGATTGATTACACACCTTATTTATTAAGCGATGTACACGGGGTAAGCCGTACGCTTGCAACGCGCAAGCAAGGCAGCTTTAGCCTTGATGAATCACGCAGCGCTGTATATATGAATCGCTCAAAAGCGTTTGTAAAAAACACCGAGCTTGAAGCAGTATTAACGTTTAAGGGCACTAAACCAGGTAAATTTGTGCGCCAAGTAAGCGCCGATGCATACGCACTTACTGTACATATGCACCACTCACTTATTAAATTACCTGATGATAAATACACGCCACGTAAATTTGACCCGCAATCAGGGTATTGGAGCATTGAGCACAAAGACTATGCAGCCCCCCTTGGTGAATCTATGTTTGTGCGCTATATACCGCGTCATCGCTTAGCTAAAAAAGATCCAAGTTTACCGATTAGTGAACCCGTAGAGCCCATTACTTACTACCTAGATCCTGGCGTTCCTGAGCCGGTTAAAAGCGCGTTACTTGAAGGCGGTAAGTGGTGGAATGATGCCTTTAGCGCAGCAGGCTATAAAAACGCATTTATAGTCAAAGTATTGCCGAGCAATGCTGATCCTATGGATATTCGCTATAACGTTATTCAGTGGGTACACCGTGCTACACGCGGATGGTCTTACGGAAGCTCTGTTATAGACCCTCGTACCGGCGAAATACTCAAAGGGCATGTAACACTTGGCTCATTGCGTGTACGCCAAGATATTTTAATTGCAGAAGCCCTCGGTGCGCCTTATTTAAAAGGTAACGAGGTGGCTAAAAATTTACAGGCAATGGCACTTGATAGGATTCGCCAGTTAAGTGCACACGAAATTGGCCATACGCTGGGCATTGCACATAACTTTGCAGCCTCGGTGGGGGATAGAGCGTCAGTTATGGATTACCCGCACCCACTACTTGGCTTTAACGAGCAAGGCGAGCTTGATGTAACCCGCGGCTATGCAAGCGGTATGGGCGTATGGGATACCCAAGTTATTAAATATGGTTACAGCGACTTTACTCATCAAGATGAAAGTGTTGAGCTTGCAACAATATTAAAAGAGAACAAAACGAAGGGCCTTGAGTTTATATCTGATAGCGACGCACGCGCAAAGGGCGGGGCACACCCTACAGCGCACTTATGGGATAACGGTACTAACCCAGCGCAAGAGTTACTTAGAGTGCTTGATGTACGTAAAAAAGCGCTTTCGCAATTTGGTATTAACAACATTAAAACGGGCGATGCACTCTCGCAGTTAGAAGAAAAACTCGTGCCGCTTTATTTATTTCATCGCTATCAAGTAGAGGCTGCAGTTAAGCTAATTGCGGGGGTTAACTACGAATACGAAACACGTAACGACTCACCTGCTAAGGGCGCACAAGTGGTTGCAAAAGCGCAGCAGCAATCGGCGCTTAGTGCTATTTTAACAACATTAAAACCGGCTAATTTAATTTTGCCTGAGTCGGTATTAGCGCTTATTCCGCCAAAAGCGTATGGCGAGTCTAAATCACGTGAAAGCATAACAGGGCGTACGGGTGTAACACTTGATGCGATGGCCTTGCCAGAAGTAGCTGCGCAGCATAGTTTATCGTTATTATTAAACCCACAGCGTTTAAATCGTTTAGCTCAACAACAAGTACGTAATTCTAATTTTTACAGCTTAGATGAGCTGCTAGAGCAGCTTTACAGCCAGGTGTTTAATGTGTCATCACCTAATACAATGAAAGGCAAAATCACCCAGCGGGTGCAATTTTTAACTGCAAAAAATATGGCTGATTTAGTCACTAGTGACAAGGTAAGCCCAGAGGTGCAGGCGCAGTTACGTTTCTACTTGGTAAAATTAAGCAAAGAGTACAATCAAAACTCAATGTTAAGTAATACCAGTGTAGGAGAAAGCGCGTTTAAACAGTATTTAGCAGAGCAAATAAAACAGTTTTTAAAAGTAGGTAAGTGGCCTGAAAACTTCAGTGGTTTACCAATGCCACCGGGCTCACCAATTTAATTATATGTTTTAGTGTGTAGTGGCTACTTAACCTGAGTTCAGGTTGTTAAATAAGTAGCCACGTTGCGGTGCCTAAAAAGGCAAAAATACCGACAATATCAGTCACCGTTGTAAGTACAACACTACCGGCAAGTGCAGGGTCTATATTCATTTTTTTCAATAAAATAGGAATACATGCGCCAGCAACACCAGCCACTACGAGGTTCATAAACATTGCAAATGCGAGCACGCCGCCAAGCATAAAATCCCATTGCCAAAGCGCAATTACACTGGCTATAAGTATTGACCAAATAACCCCGTTTAATGCGCCTATCGCCAGCTCTTTAGCCATTAAAAATCGTTGGTTAGTTTGGTTAATATGGCCCACGGCAATACCGCGAATAACCAGAGTTAAAGATTGGCTACCTGCTACACCACCCATTGAGGGCACAATGCCATTGAGTACAGCTAAAATAGGTAATATATCTAAGGTGCTTTCAAAAAAGCTGGCCACAAAGGCGGCAGCTAAGGCAGTGAGTAAGTTAACACCAAGCCATACTGAGCGTTTTTTTGAGCTTTTTAAAACAGGTGCAAAGGTGTCTTCTTCATCATCAAGACCGGCAAGGCTTAATAAGCTGTGCTCTGCATCTTCACGAATAACATCAACAATATCATCAATGGTGACACGTCCAAGCAAGTGGGCGTTATCATCGACTACAGGGGCCGATATCCAGTTGTGGCGCTCAAATAACTGAGCAACTTCACTTTCATCCATCGAAATAGGGATAGACTCACAGTCTTCATCCATTAAATCTTGAACAATTTTTTCAGGCGGATTAGTTAACAGTGTACTAAGTGACAATGCACCTAAAAAACAGTTATGTTTATCAACAACGTATAAATCATCGGTGCCCTCTGGCAGCTCACCGCGTAGCCTAATATAGCGCAGCACAACATCAAGTGTAACGTCTGGGCGAATGGTCACCGTATCGGTGTTCATTAGCGCGCCTGCAGAGCGCTCTTGGTAAGATAAAGCCTGTGTAGCGCGTTCGCGGTCTTGCGTATCCATAGCGCTAACCACATCTTTGTACACGGTATCAGGTAGGCTACGCAGGACTTCACCTAAATCATCGTGGCCCATATCCTCAGTGGCCGCGGCAATATGCTCAGGTTCCATTTGTGCAATGATACCTAAACGTACATCTTCAGAGAGCTCTTCTAGCACATCCCCTTGCACATCTGGGTCAACCAGTTGCCAAAGCATGCGTCTAATTTTATGCGGAGAGGATTCAAGCAGCAGTGCTGTATCACAAGGTGCTGTTTTTGCTAGCATGCGTCTTACTTGAACAAATTGCCCACTATTAAGTGATTTAGTCACTTGTTTTAGTTGCTGTAGTGGGTAGTCTTGTTCAAACGCTTCTGGCATTGGCATCCTAAATATTTTTGTGTAATGGAAAGGTGTTTAGTAAGTGGTGTTGCCCACTGTCATTTTCTTTATTTTTTGTGCTAAACCCAATGCTGGGACTAAATTAGTGTTTAAAATTAAGTAACCAAATTTAGCAGGGGCATGGCTTTATTACCCTAAATTAAAGCACTAAATTAGGCGAGTCGGAATACCCTAATTCACTAAATCTTTATAGTCTAGCCTGATAAGTCTTTAACTTATAAGGCTATGATGCTTTAAATTATTCTTGTTCGTTAAATCGTTGTACAATTAATTGCCCAACCGCATGCAAAGCTTGCTCTGAGTCAGGGCCTTCACAGACTACTTTAACTTCTTTACCTTTACTGCTTTCAAGTAGCATTAAAGCCAATACGCTGTCGCCTGCGGCTTCTTTATCATCTTGGTGTAAGGTGATTTTAGCATCAAACTGCACAGCTAATTGCGCAAGGACCGTTGCCGCTCTGGCGTGTAAGCCTAATTTATTTTTTATTAAAAATGTGTCTTCACAGCGCATAAATTACTATACCTAAACTGAACAGGTTATTATTTTAAGGTTACTTTTCTTGCTCACGATGACGAATTTTGACATTCGGATGCGTCATAGCAAAGCTCTCACCAATGGCTTGCGCTAAATAAACCGAGCGGTGTTGACCACCAGTACAGCCAATTGCAATAGTGAGGTAACTACGGTTATTACGCTCTAAGTGTGGCAACCAAGTTTGTACAAAGGTTTGAATTTGCCAAGTGAATTTTTGGACTATGCTGTGATTTGCCAAAAAATCTTTTACTGGTTGATCAAGGCCCGTAAGCGGTTTGAGTTCAGGCTCCCAGTGGGGGTTTGGCAAAAAGCGAGCATCAAAAACATAATCAGCTTCTTTAGGTATGCCGTGTTTAAAGCCAAACGATTCAAACGTTACAATAAGTTGCTTATCTTTTTTACCCAGTATTTTTTCGCGAATTGACTCTGCTAATTGGTGCACACTTAAATCGGTGGTATCAAGCATAAAGTCAGCGCGCGTTACGAGCCCATCAAGCAGTTCTTTTTCTTTTTTTATTGCTAAATCAAGCGGCAGCGAATCGATGGATAAAGGGTGTAATCTGCGTGTTTCTGAAAAACGTTTGATCAGTGTTTGATCATCACTATCTAAATAAAACAGTGTGGGTTTAGCAAAGTCAGGAAGGTACTCGAGAATATCGTTAAATTCGTCTTGTTCTTTGGGGATATTACGAACATCTATACTAACGGCTATTTTGTCATAGTTATCTGAAACACTTCGCACTAAAGAGGGCAGTAAGTTGACCGGAATATTATCTACGCAATAATAGCCTAAATCTTCAACCACGCGTAAAGCAACCGACTTACCTGAACCAGAACGGCCGCTTATGATAATTAACTCCATTTATAGCCCTTAATATTTACTACGATTGATCAACAATTACTTGATACAGCTCAGCATCGGTTTTAGCACTGCGCAGCTGTTTACAAAATTCTTTGTTGCTCAGTTTATCAGCTATGGTTGCCAGAGTCTTTAGGTGCTGTTGGTTATCGCCATCTGGTACGATGAGTGCAACAAAAATATCAACAGGGCAGTTATCAATAGCGTCAAAGTTAACAGGCGTGTCGCTAACAAGTACTAAAGCCAGCGGCTCTTCTACGCCACCCATTCTGCCATGAGGAATGGCGATACCCCGGCCAATACCAGTACTGCCTAGCTTTTCTCTGCTTGCCAGCGCATTAAGAATATCTTGTTGTGGTAAGTAGGGGAGCTTTTCATGAGCTAGCTCACTGATAAACTCTAAAATTCTTTTTTTACTACTAAAAAGGACCGCAGCTTTGCTGCAGTCCTGGCATACTAATGTACTTAATTTCATAATATTAGTGTCTAGCAAGCTTCTCTTTATGTTTTATGACTTGACGATCGAGCTTGTCAATCAACGAGTCTATAGCGGCATACATATCTTGGTGCTCTGTTGAGGCAAATAAATCTGCGCCACTTACATGAATAGTCGCTTCTGCTTTTTGGTTGAGTTTTTCTACATCGAGAATGACATGCACATTGCTAATATGATCTGAGTGCCTTTCTAGCTTTGCAAATTTATTATTTACATAGTCTCTAAGTGAATCAGTTACTTCTACGTGACGACCAGTTAGGTTTAGTTGCATAAGCATTTCCTCTTTGTTTTTTACGTCTTATATCAAACTCTTTCTCTGATTTGACGGTGGAATAGCTAGCGATTCACGGTATTTTGCTATTGTGCGTCTAGCTACTTTAATTCCTTGCTCTGCCAATATATCCGCAATTTTACTATCACTCAATGGTTTAGCTGAGTTTTCCGCGGCAATTAGCTTTTTAATTAGGGCACGTATTGCGGTTGATGAACACTCACCGCCGTTTTCAGTGCTTACGTGGCTTGAGAAAAAATACTTAAGCTCAAAAATACCACGTGGCGTATGCATATATTTTTGCGTAGTAACACGCGAAATTGTCGATTCATGCATTTCTACCATTTCAGCAACATCGTTTAAAACCATTGGCTTCATTGCTTCTGGGCCATGTTCAAAAAATGCCTGTTGCTGTTTTACAATACAGTTTGTTACCTTAAGCAGCGTGTCGTTTCTGCTTTCAAGGCTTTTTATAAACCATTTAGCTTCTTGTAAGTGAGAGCGAATAAATTGGCTATCACCACTTGATTTTACGGTACGTGACATAGCCGCGTACTGACTATTTACGCGTATTTTTGGCATGCTATCTGGGTTTAGCTCTACCACCCAGCGGCCTTTTATTTTTTTAACCGACACATCCGGTATTACATACTCCGACTCTTCCCTTACTATTGTATCTGCAGGTTTTGGGTTGAGGGTATGTATTAGGGTCATGACCTCTTTAAGCTCGTCTTCTTTAAGCTTAGTCTTTTTCATTAATGTACGATAGTCGCGTGCCGCTAATAGATCAATGTGATCGGTTAAGATCATTTTAGTTTGTTCTATAAAAGGGGTGTCTTTATCAAACTGGTTTAGCTGAATACACAAGCACTCTTGTAAACTGCGCGCGGCTATACCTACAGGGTCAAATAACTGAATACGCTTTAAAACGGCTTCTATTTCGTCAAGTTCAACTTCAACTTCGTCATTGTTTTCTTGGTTAAAGCTCTCTAAAATTTCTTCGCAACTTAGCGTTAAAATACCCGAGTCATCTACAGCTTCTACAATGGCAATAGCAATGGCTTCGTCAGTTGGGCTAAAAGGAGTAAGCTGAAGCTGCCACATTAAATACTCATGTAGCGTTTCAGTAGAGGCACCTTGATAAATAGACTCATCTTCCGGCATTGGGCCTGAGGATGCCGCAGGGGCTGCGCTCATGTACTCATCCCAGGTTACATCCATTGCCATATCATCGCTAACGGTGTCTTTATTTAAAGCTTCGCCACTGTCTTGCTCGTACTCGCTGGTTGTATCGTCAGCCGATGCGCTTACGGTTACATCATCCGTATCTGCTTTTTGTTCATTTTTTCCAGCCGACTCTTCCGTGTAATCTTGCTCTTCTACTTCTAATAGCGGGTTGCTATCAAGTGCTTCTTGTATTTCTTGCTGGAGATCCAATGTACTGAGCTGCAGCAAGCGAATCGCTTGTTGCAATTGTGGAGTCATTGTAAGTTGCTGGCCCATGCGCAGCTGTAATGATTGCCTCATGTATCTCTAACAATCCTTTTATGTTGTTATAATTAATATTAGCAGATGCTTGTAGGTGTGGCTTAAATGTTACAGCCTAAATTGCTCGCCTAAATAAACATCGCGTACAGTTTTGTCATTTAATACGTGTTCTGGGGTACCAGATGCAATTAGCTCCCCATGAGAAACAATGTAGGCTTTTTCACAAACATCAAGGGTTTCTCTTACATTGTGATCGGTAATTAATACGCCAATGCCACGGTTTTTAAGATGTTCTATTATTTTCTTTATATCTAACACTGAAATCGGATCAACACCAGCAAAAGGCTCATCCAATAAAATAAATTTGGGGTTCGCTGCCAGTGCTCTGGCAATTTCTACACGGCGGCGTTCACCACCAGAAAGCGCCATACCTTGGCTATCGCGAATATGCTGAATACTAAATTCATCAAGTAAGTTGTTGAGCGTTTCTTCTCGCGCGGCTTTATTGAGCTCTTTACGCGTTTCTAAAATAGCCATTAAGTTTTGATAAACTGTCAGCTTTCTAAATATTGATGACTCTTGCGGCAAATAGCCAATGCCTAAGCGGGCGCGGCTGTGCATAGGTAATAACGTAATGTCGTTATCATCAATAGAAATTTTACCTTTGTCGCTAGGTACTAATCCTACAATCATGTAAAAGGTGGTGGTTTTACCTGCGCCATTAGGGCCCAATAAGCCAACAATGCTGCCGGCTTCTACCTCAAGGCCTACATTTTTTACAACTTGGCGGCCTTTATAGCTTTTTGCTAATAGTTCTGCTTTTAAGGTGCTCATGGTTGACCTTCGTTACCTGTTTTTTCTTTAATTTTTGCTTCAACAGGCACTAAAATTGTGTGGACACGATCCGTGGAGTTTTCGTCTTTTTCTGCGCTAATAAGCTGCTGCTGCATATCGTAGGTAATACTTTTAGCATTAATTTTTTGACCGGCTTGTGCGACTTCAGCATCGCCAACAAGCGTTAAAAAGCGCTTTGCTACGTCGTAACGTACTTCGTTTGCACTGGCGCTCATTACGGTACCATCGTCTTGTTTTTCTTCGAAGTAGGCTGGGCTGCCAGTGGCAATAAGGAGTTGTTTGTTATCCCCTAAGTCTTCACGTTTATGTACTTCAAGTCGGTCGGCTGTAATTTTGCGATTACCATGCACAATTTCGACGTTCTTTTCAAAAATACCTACGTTTTCTTTAAGTTGGCCTTCTTGACGGTCTGCACTAATAGAAATTTGATTTGCTGGCGGTTGAGCAGCAGGCTCAGCAGCAGAGGCGCTAAATGCAAGCATTAGCGATGGGATAATAAGTATTTTAGTGAGTTTATTGGTCATAATATATTGTTCGCGTATGGTTAATTAGTTTTATTACTTCGGTTTTTAAATCGGCTTCAAGGCCTTTCCCGACAATTTTTAAATTAGGCCCAGTGACAACCACTGGCTGCTCAGAGCGCATTGTTAGCGCTTTAATGTCGACTTCGATGTTATCGGCATTGATGTTATCTATCATGGCGTTATCAACTAAATTTTTAGCAACCACATTGCCTTCTAAAATAAGTTGTTTATCTTCGTAAAGCGTTGCTTCGTCTGCATTTATTCGCCATGTTTGCTTTTCGTTATACAAGGTGAAAATAGGTTTTTCAAAAAATGTAAAACCAAGCTGTTGGTACAGCTCCATTTTAGCCGCAGTGACTTTATGGCTTATTTTGCCTTGCTCGTCATAGGCTGTTTGCTTAAGCTCTATAGCGGTGTAATCGGGCTTTGCAATTACTTCAGGTTCTTGCTCTGGCGCTACATTAGTTTGGGTAAAATAAGGGTACCAAAGCCAAACCATACAGCCGATGAATAACGCACTGAGTATAACGCGTGCTGCATTCATGAACTGGTGCCTTGTGTTGTAAGCGCTATGCCATTCTCTAGCATAAGTAAGTCTGTGAGCTCTCTAACGGCGCCAAAGCCGCCAGGCATTTGCGTAGTGTAATGCGATAAGCGCTTAATAAGCGGGTGCGCATCGTTTACTGCAACGGCAAAGCCAACGCGCTCCATTACTGGCATGTCAGGACCATCGTCGCCAATATAGGCTATTTGTTCATCAGTTAACTTTAAAGTGTTTTTGAGTTCTTGATAAGCAATAAGTTTGTCTTCTTGGCCTTGATAAATGTGCTGCACGGTTAAGCTGCTCATGCGAGTTTGCACTATTTCTGAGTGACGCCCCGTAATGACCGCAACTTCAAAACCGCTATTGATCAGCGCTTTAATGCCAAAACCATCTTTTGTATTAAATGCTTTTAATTCTTCGCCTTGGTTACCGAGGTAAATTCGGCCATCAGAAAATACACCATCAATATCGCATATGAGTAGTTTTACTTTTTTGGCGCGTGCTTTGGCATCATCGCTTAGCGGTTGATAGAGATCTTCAAATTGCATTTATAATACTCCTGCTTTTAAGAGGTCTTGCATATTTAAGGCGCCTATTGGCTGGTTTTTATCATTGACAACAATTAAACCATTAATACGTTTATTTTCCATTATGTTTAGGGCTTCAGCTGCAAGTATATCGGCCGTGGCAGTTGTGCATGATTTGGTCATAACCTGGCTAATAGCGGTGCTATGTATATCAACTCTTTGCTCTAAAATACGGCGTAAGTCACCGTCGGTAAAAAGGCCTGCAAGCTGTTGATTGTTATCTACAATAGCGGTCATGCCCAGCCCTTTGGCTGACATTTCTATTAACGCGTCTTTAATTGTTTGCGTTACACCTATAATAGGGGTGTTTGTGCCGCTGTGCATTACATCTTTTAAAGTGAGCAACAATCGTTTACCTAAACTGCCACCAGGGTGAGAGAGTGCAAAGTCATCGGCGGTAAAGCCGCGTGCTTCTAAAAGCGCAACCGCCATTGCATCACCCATCGCTAAAGTAGCAGTGGTACTTGCTGTAGGCGCTAAACCTAATAAACACGCTTCTTGTTCTACTTTTATGCATACGTGCACATCGGCAAGTGTAGCCATAGTAGAAAGCGGGTTACCCGTCATCGATATTATTTTTGCACCAAGGCGTTTAAGCACCGGAATAATATTAAGTACTTCGCTGGTTTCGCCCGAGTTTGATATAAGCATAACCACGTCATTTTTGGTTATCATGCCTAAATCACCATGGCTTGCTTCGCCTGGGTGAACAAAAAAAGCAGGGCTGCCTGTACTTGCAAGGGTAGCAGCAATTTTATTACCAATATGGCCTGATTTACCCATGCCAATAACAATAATCCGGCCTTGGCAATCAAACATGAGCTGACACGCATTATGAAAGTTTTCGTCAACATATTGTGTAATATCAGCAAGCGCTTGGCGTTCAATGTTTAATACGCGTAAACCTTGCTCTATAAAATTTAGTTGTGCCATTGTTACCCTACTTGACTAAAAATATAACCTTGGTACGCCAAAAATGCGATGAGTAATAGGCCACCTTCTACTCTATTGATACGCTGAGAACCTCTAAAGTTCAATGACATAATAATAAGCGCAAGCGTAGCACCTAACATAATAAGTATGTCGCGGTTTGCAAGTGACGGGTCAACCACTGATGGGTTAATAATACCTGCAAGCGGTAATACCGCTAAAATATTAAATATATTTGAGCCCACAATATTACCTAGGGCTAAATCATCTTCGTTTTTAAGTACACCCGCTACA
Organism: Pseudoalteromonas sp. S327; assembly: GCF_005886415.1. Taxonomy (NCBI): domain Bacteria; kingdom Pseudomonadati; phylum Pseudomonadota; class Gammaproteobacteria; order Alteromonadales; family Pseudoalteromonadaceae; genus Pseudoalteromonas; species Pseudoalteromonas sp. S327. The sequence continues at coordinate 54,729 of NZ_PNDP01000033.1, forward strand.
GAAGCTGCAAGTTCAGGCAAGCTTGTGCCAATGGCGATAATGGTTAAGCCAATAACTAAGTCGCTTAAACCAAAGTATTTAGCAATATCGACTGCTGAACCAACTAAAAAGTGTGAGCTAACAGGCAATAAAACCATGCCGACAATTAGCCATAAAACGGCTTTTTTAGTTGGTACATCGTTAGGAACCTCATCGCAGGCTTCTGAAACGAAAGGGTCATCTTGATTTTTTGCGCGCAAAGAAACCACAATCAAGCCACCAATAAACACAGCAAATGCGACTAGCAACGCCACCCCTTCGGTAAGTGAGAAGTAGTTGTCTGAAAATACATACCACGTAGCCAAGGATACCAGCATAACAAGCGGCATTTCGCGTTTTAAAGTGCTTGATGACACACTCAAAGGGCGTAGCAGCGCAGTAATACCTAACACAAGTAAGATGTTTGTTATATTTGAACCTACCGCGTTACCAACCGCTGTGTCGGTTTTATTTGCCAAAGCAGCCGAGGCCGATACCATCATTTCAGGGGCCGAAGAACCCATAGCAACAACCGTTAAGCCAACAATTAAAGTAGGGACTCCAAAGTTTTTAGCAAGCGCTGCCGCACCGTATACAAATCGGTCGGCGCTCCACACAAGTGCAGCAAAACCAAGAATTAAAATAACAAACGAGGTAACCATTATGTTAAGCCAGATGTTCAAAATACAGATGGCGCGAATAGTAACAAAAGCCAACATGAAAGTATAAGCAAAAGAGCAGGGTCTACTATTGCAGTGCGTGAATTTTATGCGCTTAAGCAAAGGTTAAGGCAATTTACTTCAGCCTTAGAGCGCTTTTTGTAGGCGTATTACAAAATCTTACGAATTGTTTTTTCCATCTTGGCTAAAAAACCCTTAAAATAGGAGCACGAGTGAACATTGTTACGGAGAGCGACTTGTCGCAATCAATAGTAGAAGTCAAGGATGTTAGCTTTTCGCGAGGCGATAGAACCATATATAAAAATATGAGTTTTAGTGTTCCTAAAGGTAAGATAACAGCGATTATGGGGCCAAGCGGAATTGGCAAAACCACAATGCTACGCTTAATTGGTGGGCAGCTTAAGCCTGACGCCGGCGATATTTTATTCGAAGGTGGCAGTATTCCTAGTATGTCGCGCAAAGAGTTATATGCGGCACGAACCAAAATGAGCATGCTGTTTCAAAGCGGTGCGTTATTTACTGATATGTCGGTATTTGACAACATTGCATTTCCTCTGCGAGAGCACACCAAGTTAAGTGAAGCGTTAATTAAACTAGTCGTATTAATGAAACTGCAAGCGGTGGGTTTACGCGGTGCTAAAGATTTAATGCCTTCTGAGCTTTCTGGCGGTATGGCCAGACGAGCAGCACTTGCACGTGCTATTGCACTGGACCCAGAACTTATTATGTATGATGAGCCTTTTGCCGGCCAAGACCCAATATCTATGGGTGTATTGGTAAAGCTTATTAAGTCGTTAAATGAAGTGCTAGGTTTATCATCCCTTATTGTAACCCACGATGTGACGGAGGTAATGAGTATTGCCGATCACGTTATTATTATTGCCGATCAAGGCGTAATAGGGGCAGGGACACCGGATGAAATGCGTAATCATGAATCTCCATTAGTACAGCAGTTTTTAAAAGGGTTATCGGATGGGCCTGTGCCATTTCATTATCCTGCACAAACGTATGCTGATGAGCTGTTAGGAGAAAACGCTTAATGTTGGATTTATTTCAAAAGTTAGGTCATAAAACGCTGGGGCGTTTTGCTGCATTAGGGCGCTCTGCCAACATGCTTTTTAATGCATTGTGGAATGTACCTAACTTTAAAAAAGGCACACCGCTGTTAGTGCGCCAACTTTATATGGTTGGTTCGCAATCATTATTAATTATTATGGTGTCGGGTTTGTTTATTGGTATGGTGCTTGCGCTGCAAGGTTACACTGTATTGGTTGGCTATGGCGCCGAAGACAGCCTAGGCCCATTAGTTGCGCTTAGTTTATTACGCGAACTAGGCCCTGTGGTTACAGCGCTATTATTTGCTGGGCGCGCTGGAAGTGCGCTAACGGCAGAAATAGGTTTAATGAAAGCCACCGAGCAACTCTCTTCACTAGAAATGATGGCCATTGACCCTCTCAAGCGCATTATTGCACCGCGCTTTTGGGCAGGTTTTATTAGTATGCCATTGCTTGCACTTATTTTTTCTGCGGTTGCCATTATCGGTGCTCATTTAGTTGGGGTTGATTGGTTAGGCGTAGATACCGGCAGCTTTTGGTCGATAATGCAATCGCAAGTATCGTTTCAAGAAGATGTATTAAACGGCATGATAAAAAGTTTTGTATTTGCCATGGTAGTGACCTGGATTGCGCTTTATAAGGGCTACGACTGTATCCCAACCTCAGAAGGGATCAGTAAAGCAACAACAGAAACAGTCGTACACTCATCACTGGCAGTATTAGGGTTTGACTTTATTTTGACAGCGGTAATGTTTACCAGCTAATAGGGTATAGATAATGAATTCACGGAAATTAGAGATTTTAGTTGGCTTTTTTGTCGCATTAGGCATTTTAGCGTTTGCAATGTTAGCACTTAAAGTGGCTAATTCGGGTATTAGCGGGTCGGGCGAAACCTACACGCTAAATGCAAAGTTTGAAAATATCGGCTCACTTAAAGCGCGTGCACCGGTAAAAGTAGGCGGTGTAGTGATTGGCCGTGTTGAATCTATTTATGTACACCCACAGGAGTTTTTGCCTGTGGTAAATATGACGATAGATGCACAGTATTTATGTCGTTTTTCAGACACTAGCTCAATCTCAATTTTAACATCGGGTATTTTAGGGGAGCAGTACTTAGGTATTCACCCTGTTATTTCTCCTAATGCAGCAGAGCAGCGCTGTTTAGGTGAAACAGTGACCGAAAACGCACAAGATCAAGCAATCGATGAGTTATTTGGCGTAGAGAGCAAAGCGTTAGGTGATGGTGATTCAATCACAGATACTAAATCTGCACTTGTTTTAGAAGAGTTAATTGGGCAGTTTTTATTCAACCAAGGTAGTGAGTAATTATTATGTTGAAACAGTTTTTAGCCGTTATTGCACTTGGTGCAACCCTAGCTGTGCAAAGTGTTAGCGCAGCCGAAGTTAAACTGACAGATCCTAACAAAATGGTGCGTCAGGTAGCAGAGCATACATTTGAGCGCATTAAAAAAGATCAACCGCTTATCACTAAAGATAAAGAGCACCTTCGTGTTATTGTAGAAGAAGAGCTGATGCCTTACATAGACTACAAATATGCAGCACTTCGTGTGTTGGGTAGTGAAGTGTCTAAAGTGCGTGCAATTACCGATGAAGCCGAAAAAGCCGAAGCAATTAAAGACATCCAAGAATTTATTGGCGCGTTTAGAGCCTATTTAGTTGCTACTTACGCGGGGGTATTTACTCAATACACTGACCAACATGTAGAATTTGGCGCAGAGCAACCATTTAAAGGCAAAGATGTAGTTGTAGTAAAAACTAAAATTACAGAAGATGGCAAGCCTGACATAAAAATTGATTTTAAAGTGCGTGAAGATCGCAGCGGCGAGTGGCGCGCATACGATATGATTGCAGAAGGAATTAGCTTACTCGATGCAAAACAAAGTGAGCTACAAGGTATTTTACGCCAGCAAGGTATTGCACACGTAAGCAAATTACTAGAGCAAAAGAGCCAGTTACCTGTGCAATTTAGAGGCAACAACAGCAATGACTAAATTGGCAATTAGCCAAGTAGATGAGCAGCACTATAGGGTAAGTGGTGAACTTACCCGCAGCTCAATTGGCAATGAACAGCTTCTGAACGCCAAGTCATTAAGTAAGCATAAAACCATCTATTTTGACCTTTGTGAGGTAATGAGGGTTGACACAGCGGGCTTAGCTTGGTTAATTCACTCTTTTGCTGAATTTAAGCAACAAGGCACACGCCTTGAATTGCAAAATCCACCTGAGCAATTGCAAAATTTAATGCTGTTGGGTCAGGTAACAACTTTATTTGAGTGAGAGTTATGGAAACTAGCCAAGTCGAAACATTATTACGCGACGAACTTCAATTATCTGAAGTAAAAGTAAAAGCCAATGGTAGCCATTATGAAGTAATTGCAGTAGGTGAGTGCTTTGACGGTTTAAGCCGCGTTAAAAAGCAACAGCTAGTTTATGGCCCATTAATGAATACTATTTCAGACGGTACAATTCACGCTGTATCAATTCGTGCATTTACGCCAACTGAGTGGAAGCGTGAACAAAAATTTATTTTACCTCAATAGTTAAGGCCTCTTAATGGATCAGTTTGTAATTCAAGGTGGCACTTCACTTGCGGGTGAAGTAACTATTTCTGGCGCTAAAAATGCCGCATTACCAATTTTGTTTGCCGCACTGCTTGCCGATGGTAAAAGTACATTTACGAATGTTCCTCGCCTTCGCGATATTGTGACCACTGAGGCGCTTTTAAGCACCTTAGGCGCAACTGTAAATTGGCAAGGCGATACACTGTATATTGATGGCGCAACCGTTAATAAAACGCTTGCTCCTTATGATTTAGTTAAGCAAATGCGTGCCTCTGTTTTGGCGCTTGGGCCTTTAGTGGCGCGTTTTGGTGAGGCGCAGGTATCGCTACCTGGTGGCTGTGCTATAGGTGCACGTCCGGTTGATATACATATTCAAGGTTTAGAGCGCATGGGCGCACAAATAAACGTTGAAAACGGTTATATCAATGCAAAGGTAGAAGGCCGCCTTAAAGGCGCTGAAATTTTCATGGAAATGGTCAGTGTTGGCGCAACCGAAAACTTACTAATGGCCGCAGCACTTGCTGATGGTAAAACGGTGCTTGAAAACGCAGCTCGCGAGCCCGAAATTATTGACCTTGCCAATTGCCTAATTGCTATGGGTGCAAAAATTACTGGTGCGGGTACAAGCCGTATAGAAATTGATGGCGTAGAGCGTTTAGGCGGCTGTGAGCACAGCATTTTACCTGACCGCATTGAAACGGGCACTTTTTTAGTTGCAGCAGCGATGGCTGCAGGCGAAGTACTTTGTAAAAAAACAGATTTTCATTCACTTGAGCCTGTTATTGAAAAATTACGTGCCGCGAATGCATTAGTTGAAGTAAACGATGACAGCATTTATTTAGATATGCGTAATCGTGAGCTCAAAGCCGTTAATATTAAAACCATGCCACACCCTGGTTTTCCAACCGACATGCAAGCGCAGTTCACCGCGTTAAATGTAGTGGCTAATGGTAGTGCAACAATTACCGAAACCATTTTTGAAAACCGCTTTATGCACGTACCAGAGTTACAACGCATGGGCGCTAATATTCGTTTAGAAGGGCACACCGCTATTTGTGGTGAAACGCAAAGTTTAAGTGGCGCACAAGTAATGGCAACCGATTTACGCGCCTCTGCAAGCTTAATTTTAACCGGTATTGTGGCGCAAGGTGAAACGGTAGTCGATCGTATTTACCACGTAGACCGAGGCTATCAACGCATTGAAGATAAACTCAGTGGCTTAGGTGCCAATATTAAGCGCAGAAGCAGCTAATACCCATTCGCAATAATATTTATTCGCTTTGAGGTGAGAGCACACTTGCTCCTAAATTAAGCGCGCTGAGTTAAACACAGTTTACTTTAGACATAAAAAAAGGTCGGATACGCGTATTGTTATCCGACCTTTTTATTGCCATTTTGGTTAGAGTTTAGTTTCGAGCTCTGCAACTCTAACCATTATTTTTTCTACTTTACCGTTTCGGTACAGCTCAAATTCTATTTCTTTACCGGGCTGTGTATTGCCTATTTTTTCGAGTACTTTTTGCGGGTTGGCGACACTTAACCCTGCAATTTTAATAACGATGTCTTGCTCTTCAATGCCAGCTTGCCATGCAGGGCCTAATGGGTCTAAATTGGTGATGCGCATACCAGCAACCTCAGTAAGGCTGTCGTTTACCTCTTTGCCCGTGCTATCTACAGCGGTGCCTTCAAAGCCTAAATAGCCACGTACTACACGGCCATGGCGTATTAGCTTTGCCATTACTTCTTTAGCGAGCGAATAAGGAACAGCAAAAAAGATTCCTTGGATATTTAGGTTTTCACGGGTTTTAAATTGCGCAGACGTGATCCCTACTAAGTCCCCATTTGAATTAACCAAAGCACCGCCAGAGTTACCTACATTTATAGCAGCATCCATTTGCAGTAAGTTGTTATAAGGGCTATCGGTAATTTTTTGTTTACCGGTGGCACTAATTATACCTTGGGTGATGGTTTGCCCTAAATTGAGTGGGTTACCAATGGCCAGCACTACATCACCTACACTGGTGGTGTAATTATCGTTTACGGGGATCACCGGCAGGTGGTCGGCGTTAATTTTCAATAAGGCTAAATCGGTAATGGTGTCAAAGCCAATTAACTGCACATCAAAAAAGCGTCGGCCATCGGTTAAAATAACCAAGATTTGATCTGCATTATTTATAACGTGGTAGTTAGTTAATATGTAGCCGTCTTGCGCCATAATTACGCCAGAGCCAAGCTCTTGAACGGTGTTTTGTTGCTTATAGCGAGGCTCTTTAGAAATGCTTTCTGAAAAAATAGTTACTACCGACGGTGCAGCACGTTTAACTGCGTCAGCAAAACTAAGGTGATTTGAGCTCATAGCACTGGGCAAGGGAACATTAGGGAGTAAAGAGGCGCGCATATTAGGGCTGAAAAAAACCACTAAAAAAGCGATACCTAAACCGACAAACAAAGGGGGAAGTACAAATTTTAGTAATTTCAGCACGAGATTCTTATTGTTAGTGAGCAATTCTTTATGATGGCACAAAAAAAATAACAGCGGCAAGTGCTGCTGTTATTTTTATTGCTTATTTATAACGTGTTACTTATTGGATAAGTACAAAGATAGACTCTCTGCCACGTTTAACGCCAAGCACAATATTACCTTGGGTATCTTCGATAATTTTGTTCATTTGACGAATGTTTTCTACACGTTGGCGGTTAACTTGAACAATCACATCACCTTCTTCAAGACCAACACGTGCAGAAGGAGAGCGCGGATCTACTGTGGCGACTTCAATACCTTTAGTGCCATTTTTTTGCACGTTTTCAAGCGTCGCACCTTGGAATGCAGGATGCAGTTCATCGCCTGCGGCGGTTACACCCGATGCACCATCAAGCGTTACTTTAATGGTTTTTACTTTGCCATCGCGGTAAATACCTAATTTAACTTCGCGTCCTTCACCTAACGTTGCTATTTTACTGCGCAGCTCGTGGAAGCCACTAATATCGCTGCCATTAATACTAATAATAACATCGCCAGCTTTAATACCTGCTTTGCTTGCTGCGGTATCATCCATTACTTGCATAACGTAAGCACCTTGTTTAACGTCAAGTTGCTGTGCTTTTGCAAGGCCTGCATCAAGTGGGCGGCCAGAAATACCCAGTGAGCCACGGCGAACTTCGCCATGTTCGATAATTTGGTCAACTAAGTTTTTCATCATATTTGATGGAATGGCAAAGCCAATACCAACATTTCCGCCCGAGGCACCTAAAATAGCAGTATTAATACCAATAAGTTCACCATTTAGGTTAACTAAAGCGCCTCCTGAGTTACCTTGGTTAATAGCTGCATCGGTTTGAATAAAGTCTTCATAGCCTTCAATATTTAAACCACTACGCCCTAATGCACTTACAATGCCCGAGGTTACTGTATGGCTTAAACCAAATGGATTACCAATTGCTACTGCAAAGTCGCCAACACGCAATTTATCTGAATTTGCCAGTTTAACTTCGGTTAAGTCATCTGCATCTATTTGTAATAGCGCAATATCAGACTCTTTATCGGTACCAATTTTGGTGGCTTCAAATTCACGGCCGTCTTCTAGCGTTACCACCATTTTTTCGGCATCTTGAATTACGTGGTTATTTGTTACTACATAGCCTTCGTCGGCATCAATAATAACCCCTGAGCCTAAACCACTAAATTGGCGCTTTTGACTACGTGGCTGAGGGTTACCAAAAAAGTATTCAAGCGGGTCTGCACGGCGGCGCACTTCTTTTGAGCCAGAAACCTGAATGCTCACAACGCCAGGGGTAATTTGCTCAAGCATAGGCGCAAGTGTGGGTAATTGTTGGCCGTTAACTGCAATAGGCAGTTTTGCATAAGAGGCCATTGGGCTTAGTAATAAGCTTGTAGATAAGATTGCAGCACTAATAAGTGATAATTTCATTTTCATAGTCAGGGTGTACTCCACATCACAGGAAAAGCAAAAAGGCTGCATAAGCAGCCTTTTCGAATTTAAATATAAAGCTGTTACATTTAAAGACTATGGGGTCAAAAAAAAGTTCCTCAAGATAGCACTAACATTTTAGCGTGCTCAGTGTGTTAAGAGGCTTTTGCAGGTTTTGTATCGCCATTTTGCCCTGCAAATAAACCAGACTCACCCGAGACGTAATCGGCAGGTTGTGCTTGTGCAGATGAACGGTCAACCTCGCGCTCTTTTAAAGATGCTTGTAATTGCTCTGTTGTTTCTTTAGAGAAAAACGGCTCGCTAGGTGCTTTGTTTTTATCATCAAGTAAGAGTTGATTGGTTTCTTCAACATGGCTGAGTAGTTGGTCGTAGTTTTCTTTCATTTTGTTCACAAGCTTACCTGTGCTTGCTAAATGATCGGCCACATCTTGGCGATACTGCTCAAGCGCGTTTTGTGCTTGCTCGGCTTGTTCTTTTAATTCATCTTGCTTAAATTGCTTTTTAGTAACGAATGCACCAACAAAAAATGCCACTACAGCAGTAATAATAATTAAACCTACCCACGTAACTGTGCCCATAACTTTACCCCTTTGGGAAAAAATATCTAATAATGCCTGATTCAAATATAAATCATCCTGTGGGTAATATACCCCGAGTTAAGATGCGTGTTAATATGTTGTGCAAATTAAACTGTGTTTAAAATGTAATTAGATATGACTCCTTGGCAAACTTACCAGCAAGATCTTAAGCGCGATGACTTTGTACATGACCAAGCACAAGAAAATGCAGTGCGCCATTTACAACGTTTATACGATGACCTCACAAATAAAAAACCACAGCAACAAGGCTTTTTTGCAAAGTTGTTTAATAAAAGCGAACCTGAGCCAATTAAAGGGCTTTATTTTTGGGGTGGTGTAGGGCGTGGTAAAACCTATTTAGTAGATACCTTTTACGAAGCGCTGCCAGGTGAGCGTAAAATGCGTGTGCATTTTCATCGCTTTATGCACCGAGTTCACGATGAACTAAAAAAGCTAAATAATAAAAGCAATCCACTGGAAATTGTTGCCGACATATTTAAAGCCGAAACCGATATTATTTGTTTTGATGAATTCTTTGTTCAAGATATTACAGATGCCATGTTACTCGGCGGCTTAATGCAGGCATTATTTGCACGCAATATAGTATTAGTCGCTACCTCTAATATAGTACCTGATGATTTATATAAAAACGGCTTACAGCGTGCGCGTTTTATTCCGGCCATTGAACTGGTAAAAGCGAACACAGAAATAGTAAATGTAGACTCTGGTATTGATTATCGCTTGCGTACACTTGAGCAAGCCGAAATATTTCACAGCCCGTTAGATGAGCAAGCCGATAAAAACTTATTTGAATATTTTGATAAGCTATCGCCAGAGGCGGGGGAGCTTGATCAACCCATAGAAATAGAAGGGCGCTTAATCAACACACGCAAAGTGGCTAAGTGTGTAGTGATGTTTGAATTTAGCGAATTGTGCGAAACCGCACGTAGCCAAGTCGACTACATGGAAATTAGCCGCTTATATAACACTGTTATTATTTCTAATGTTAAACAGCTTGGACAAAATAATGATGATGCAGCTAGGCGCTTTATCGCTTTAGTGGATGAGTTTTACGAGCGACATGTAACATTAATCATTTCGGCTGAAAAACCGATCACGCAGCTTTATACCCAAGGTAATCTTAACTTTGAATTTAAGCGCTGCATTAGCCGCCTGCAAGAAATGCAGTCTTTAGAGTATTTAGCAAAAGAGCATTTAGCATAGCGCTAATACGACTGTATCGACTCTTTAAAGTGGCCTTATTGTTGTTTTTATATAAATGCATAAATTTTTGTAATTTTCTTGTGGAAAAAACAACCGCTCGGTAGCAATGTGTTTTAAGTGCTGGTATACTCCCGCGTCTGCCACGTTGCGTTCTATGTCCTCATATAGTTTAGCCACTTGTGAGCGGCGCTAAAGTCTAAAACTCGAAGGGGTTATAGCATACTTAGAGCGGTAGTTAATAATAACTGCCTGTGGTTTTAATTGAAAAACATTGGATTTTTATAAATGAAAACGTTTGTTGCTAAACCAGAAACAGTAAAACGTGACTGGTACGTAGTTGACGCTGAAGGTAAAACTTTAGGTCGCATCGCTACTGAAATCGCTCATCGCCTACGCGGTAAGCACAAAGCTGAATACACTCCACACGTAGATACTGGTGATTACATCATCGTTATCAACGCTGAGAAAGTTACTGTAACTGGTAACAAATTCAAAGATAAAGTGTACTACGCTCATACTGGTTTCCCAGGTGGTCTTAAGTCTACTACTTTTGATAAACTTCAAGCTGCAAAGCCTGAAATGATCATCGAAAAAGCTGTTAAAGGCATGTTGCCACGTGGTCCTTTAGGCCGCGCTATGTACCGTAAACTTAAAGTTTACGCAGGTACTGAGCACAACCATGCTGCACAACAGCCTCAGGTTCTAGACATTTAAGGAGCACTATCATGGCAAATCAATACTACGGTACAGGTCGTCGTAAAAGTTCAAGTGCTCGCGTATTCTTACGCCCAGGCACTGGTAACATCGTAATCAACAAGCGCTCTTTAGAAGAGTACTTTGGTCGCGAAACAGCACGCATGGTTGTTCGTCAAGCTCTTGAGCTTGTTGACATGACTGAAAAATTTGACCTTCACATCACCGTTGCCGGTGGTGGTACAACTGGTCAAGCTGGTGCTATCCGTCACGGTATCACTCGTGCACTTATGGAGTTTGACGAGTCATTACGTCCACAACTTCGTAAAGCAGGTTTTGTTACACGTGATGCACGTAAAGTTGAACGTAAGAAAGTGGGTCTTAAGAAAGCGCGTAAGCGTCCACAGTTCTCAAAACGTTAATTTTTACGTTATCAAGAATTCAAAAACCCAGCTTATGCTGGGTTTTTTGTTTTTGGCATTAAAATTTAAGTACTTACCTACCTCAAGCCCGCTTTTTTAAGGCTAGGCGCTGATCATATTTTATAAATGCTGCGTATTTAATGTACGAAAGCTTTAAAATACCCATTTCGCTGCAAAAAAGTTAAATAATTATCGCAATTAGTGTAAATCCATCAGTTAATTGGTGGAATTTTTTGCTACAATTGGCTGGCAAGTAGTATGAGCAAGTTCAACATCACCATGTACAGTTTATCTGTTTCCTCGTAGTGGGGTTGATCTTGGTCAGTATATTGTTTTTACAGAAGCGCTATTATAGTCATTCGGCTTTATTCTCGAGCTTACTTTATCAAACTATTGATCAAGTCGGGTTATTCGAGCGTGAGGCTGTGAATAACCTTGTTTTAATCAAGGGTTTTAATTATGATCGCTTCTATTTTAAAAATTTCGAAAAATTAACCTGCTGTAACTGATGTTCTCAATATAGCAAGTGTTGAGAATCATAGTGGAGATAAGTGGATGAGCAATGCGCCTGTAGACAATGGCCGACGTCGCTTTTTAACCATAGCTACCTCTGTTGTAGGTGGTGTTGGTGCGGCTGGGGCTGCTGTTCCTTTTATTGCGTCTTGGAATCCAAGTGAGCGAGCTAAATCTGCGGGTGCGCCTGTAGAAGTAGATATCAGCAAACTTGAGCCAGGACAATTAATACGTGTCGAGTGGCGTGGTAAACCTGTATGGGTTGTATCACGTACCCCTAAAATGCTTGAGCAGATGAAAGAACATGAAGGTCAACTTCGTGATCCGCAATCGCAAGAGCCACAACAACTAGAATCATCAACAAATGATTACCGTTCATTACGCCCAGAGATTTTTGTCGCTGTTGGTATTTGTACGCATTTAGGGTGTTCTCCAGGCTTTTTCCAAGGTAACTTTAGTGAAAAAGTTGAAGGGACAGATGATGGTTTTTACTGTCCATGTCACGGTTCTAAATTTGATATGGCTGGGCGAGTATTTCAATCAGTTCCTGCACCATTGAACTTAGAAGTACCACCTTATACTTTTCTTGATGAAACCACTATTTTAGTGGGCGAAGAAAAAGGGGTAGCCTAATGTTTGGTAAAATTGTTAGTTGGATTGACGACCGTATCCCAATGACACGTGTTTGGAACATGCACATTGCACAGTATCCAGCACCTAAAAACTTTAACTTCTGGTACTTTTTTGGCTCGCTAGCCATGTTAGTACTAGTAAACCAAATACTTACTGGTATTTGGTTAACGATGAACTTTGTTCCCTCTTCTGAAGGCGCTTTCGCATCAGTAGAGTACATCATGCGTGATGTTGAATACGGTTGGTTATTACGTTATTTACACTCAACGGGTGCCTCTGCGTTTTTCATCGTTGTTTATATGCATATGTTCCGTGGTATGATCTACGGCTCTTACCAAAAACCACGTGAATTACTGTGGTTGTTCGGTATGTTTATTTTCTTAGCATTAATGGCTGAAGCCTTCATGGGTTACTTACTACCATGGGGTCAAATGTCGTTCTGGGGTGCGCAGGTAATCATTTCGTTATTCGGGGCTATTCCGGTAATTGGTGATGACTTAACACTTTGGATCCGTGGTGATTACGTAATATCGGGTGCAACGCTTAACCGCTTCTTTGCATTACACGTTATTGCACTACCATTGGTTATTGTAATTTTAGTGTTCTTACACATTGTTGCGCTACACGAAGTGGGCTCTAACAACCCTGACGGTGTTGAAATAAAACGCAAAAAAGGCACTGTGGCTGAAGAAGATAAGTCTAAATTTAAATTCCATGAGTATTACACCGACAAAAAAGACATTGTTGATGCGATACCGTTCCACCCGTACTACACAGTAAAAGATATTGTGGGCGTGGTTGGTTTCTTAATCTTGTTCTGTTGGGTTGTATTCTTTATGCCTGCGATGAATGGTTTCTTCCTAGAAGCGCCAAACTTTGAAGCAGCAAACCCACTTAAAACACCAGAGCACATTTTCCCAGTTTGGTACTTTACGCCATTCTATGCAATCTTACGTGCAATCCCTGATAAGCTTATCGGTGTTGCGGCAATGGGTGCGTCAATTGTGGTACTCGCATTGTTACCGTGGATTGACCGTGGTCGTGTTAAATCGGTTCGTTACCGTTGTGGTTTCCACAAATGGAACATTGCAGGTTTCGTTGTAACTTTCGTTCTTTTAGGTTGGGTGGGTGCAACTCCACAAACTGATATGAAAACGATAATTTCTCAAATCTGTACTGTGACTTACTTTATGTTCTTCGTACTGTTATTTATATACAGTAAGAATGAAAAAACTAAGCCATTGCCTGAGAGGTTAACGAAATGATGAAAAAGCTACTTATTGGTGTATTTGCTTTATCAGTAAACTTGCTGCCTAACATGGTTATGGCTGCGGGTCCTTCGGTTCCTCTTATGGAAGCGGGTAACGATATATCTGATCAGCCTTCTTTGCAGCGCGGCGCAAAGTTGTTCATGAACTACTGTCTTGGTTGTCACCAAATGCAGTATCAACGTTATGAACGTACTTTCCGTGATATTGGTATTCCAACCGAGCTTGGCAAAGAGCAATTGATTTTTGATGGTTCAAAAGTAGGTGGCCATATTCTTAACGCTATCGCAAAAGAAGATGCTGCTAAATGGTTTGGTGCGGCTCCGCCGGATCTAACCAATGTGGCGCGTGTGCGTGGCAGTGATTGGATTTACACTTACTTAAAGTCGTTTTACAAAGATGAATCTCGCCCGTTTGGCGTAAATAATACGTTATTCCCATCGGTGGGTATGCCGCATGTTCTTCAAGAACTACAAGGGCTACCAACACCTATCATTGAAGAAGTTGAACAACATGGTCAAACAGTGACTAAAGTTGTTGGTACTGAAACAGATGGTAAGGGCGAATTAAGCGTTGATGAATACGATCAAGCGGTTCGTGATTTAACGAATTTCTTAGAGTATGTAGGTGAACCTACACGCCTTGAGTCAGAAGCGTTAGGTATTAAGGTAATTGGATTTTTAGTTATCCTGTTTATCTTGGCATTTATGCTTAAGAAAGAATACTGGAGAGATGTTCATTAATTTGAGCATTTTACAAGGTAATTTTGCAATAGGGGCTTAAGCCCCTATTGCTGTTTTAGTTATTTAATGGAGGTATAGGCATGGCCGTAGCTGCCAATAAGCGCCCTGTAATGACCCTTTTTTCTGGTGCTAACTGTATGTATAGCCACCAAGTACGTATTGTACTTGCAGAAAAAGGTGTAAGTGTAGATATTCATTTGGCTGAAAAGGATAACTTGCCAGAGGCACTTCACGAAATTAACCCTTACGGTACAGTACCCACACTGATTGACCGTGAGCTTGGCTTATATCAGGCAAACATCATCATGGAATACCTTGATGAACGTTTCCCTCATCCTCCACTAATGCCTGTGTATCCGGTAATGCGTGGTCGTAGCCGTTTAATGATGCACCGTATTGATACTGATTGGTACAGCCTTGCTGAAAAAATCATTAACAATACAGCAGATGCTGCACAAGCTCGTAAAGAGTTAACTGAAGCGTTACTTGCAATTGCACCAATCTTTAACGAAGCTCCATACTTTATGAGTGAAGAGTTTAGCTTAGTAGATTGTTATTTAGCACCACTATTATGGCGTTTACCAGAGTTTGGTATTGAGCTTAATGGCTCTGGCGCTAAAGAGCTAAAAGAGTACATGATCCGCTTATTTGAGCGTGAGTCATTCCAAGCTTCTTTAACTGAAGCAGAGCGTGAGATCCGTTTATAATGACGCCTAATCGTCCTTATTTACTACGTGCTTTTTTTGATTGGATCGTAGATAACGACTGCACACCACATTTAGTGGTTGATGCGCAGTACCCAGCAGTACAAGTGCCTACGCAGTTTGTACAAGATGGCCAAATAGTGCTTAATATTAGCCCTTCTGCCGTTACTGGGTTTTCGTTAGATATGGAACAACTAAGCTTTAATGCGCGCTTTGGCGGACAGCCAATGCAAGTATATGTGCCTTTAGGTGCGGTACTTGCTATTTATGCGCGTGAAAATGGCGAAGGAACAGTCTTTACTGCAGATGAGTTTTTAGAGGACGAAGACGATTTTGCACCTGACCTTGAAAGTGTGGAAACATCAGATGAGATTATTGATGAAACCCCGCCAGAAAAGCCAGAAAAGAAAAAAGGCTCACATTTACGCGTCATCAAGTAACGCTTAAATACAAAAAAACCGCTAATTAAGCGGTTTTTTTATGTGCCTCATAAAGGGCTTTTTATGTATTTTATAAATATTCAAACACTTTAATAACGCGCTCTACACCCGATACATTGCGTGCAATGTTAACCGCTTGGTTAGACTCAGATTCAGATACTAATCCCATTAAAAATACTTCAGCGTTTTCGGTCACTACTTTAATATTATTACTCGGTATATTTTTAGCTGTTAAAAGCTGCGCTTTTACTTTAGAGGTTAGCCACGAGTCGTGCGTTTGTGTGGTAATTCCAATATTTGAGCCAATTCTAATTTGGTTATGTATTTTACGTATACCTGAGAGCCCCTCAATGCTCTGCTGAGCTTGGTCTTTCATTTCTTGATTGGCAACCTGACCTACCAGTAAAACAATGCCATTAACGCTTATAGCGTCTACATTGGCGAACTTTTCTAGTCGTTCAACTTCACTAAGCGCAATACTGGCTTTAATTTCTATATTATTGTCGTCTATTTGCGAGCCAATGGTGCGGCGATCATTTGCTGCTGTTACTGCACCAGCTGTTCCTGCAACCACTGCGGCTGCACAGCCTTGCAGTAAAACAACAGTACCTAAAACAATAAGAGAGCGTTTAAACATAATTTTCATCCTGCGGGAAAAGAGTTAAATCAACCAGTTCACTTAAGCAATGTAAGTTAACTAAGTGAGATTCAATAATGCGGCTAGGGCGCTTAGAAGGCGTACGAATTTCTACATCATTAGGGCCTAATAAGCCAACGAGTTCTCCACCATCGTCACCTACCATCACTATGACCTTCATATCTTTAGTAAGTGCCGCTTCTACAGCAGAAATAATATGTTTTTCGTTGCCATTAATTGCTAACGCAAGCAGTAAATCGCCTTGCTGTGCAAAGGCACGTACTTGGCGAGCAAAGGTATCATGCTCATCTACTTGGCTACTTTGCCCTAAATTGATGTTTTCTTGAGATAGCGCAATAGCAGGTAAACAGGGGCGCTCTGTTTCGTAGTGATTAACTAATACGCCGGCCATGTGCTGCGCTAGCATATGGCAGTTTGCCGTGCCACAGCAAAGGAGTTTGTTACCATTAATTAAACTTTGTGCAATGGTAAATGCCGCAGACTCTAGTGCGCTTGGCAGTACTTCGCCTGCTGCTATTTGTACTTGAATGCTTTCTGTAAAAATTTCTTTAATTGTATCTTGCATAGACTACCAATAATTTATTCGTCATTTTTGTTTGTTGCTGGGCGTTTTACTGATCTGCTTGCGTGGTGTTAAAGTACGCTTTTGATCCAATTTATATTGCCAGAGCCTTCACCTGTAATGGCAACATAGTCGACTCTTATAGGTTGATTAGTTAAGTTTTTTGCTGCCAAGTAGTGATAAATAGTGCGTTTTAGTCGTGCTTGTTTTTGTGCGCCAAGGGCATAATTTGCACCGCCTCTCGCATTGTTTTTACGAAACTTAACTTCTACAAATACAAGCGTATCGCCGTGTTTCATAATTACATCAAGCTCACCAAAGGGGCAGTAATAATTACGCTCAATAGGCGTAAGCCCTTCACGGGTTAAGTATTTCTCTGCTTGGCGTTCATAGTACTGGCCTTTTTCTCGGCTATTTTGCCACAGCTCTTTAAACCACGACATAGCCGCTCCAGATTAATCAAACGTAAGCGTATTGCTTTCGTTGGCTGATTGCATAAATAAAGGCACGGGCTGCTTTGTTTCTAGCTGTACGGCTTTTATGCGTCTATTTGTGTATTGTGCCCAATCAAGCGTACGCTCTATGTGTCCGCTTGTATTCACCGAAAGCTTCCCACTTAAACCTGTAAACTTATTACCGGGCATTACACTCAATTGCCTAATGTCGCTTAGCACCGACACGGCATCGTAAGCCATGGCAAATAGGCGTTGGCTTATATCGGCATTTTCAGGCCACAGCGTGTTGTATTGGTTGCGTAAGTTATGTTGTTTAACTGTCGCATTAAGCATCCACGGAAGCTCTGTAAAGTAAAGCCCTTCTAAATCGCCTTTATCAGTGCGATCTATTTGTTTACTATGGCTTTTAGAGCTGGCATAAAGCGGGATCCGCTGTGCAAAAGTACTTACATTTACATCTAAATAAGGTTTTATCAGGCGTGTTTCTATAGCGTCGCCTAAAATGTAAATCGCATCAATATCGCTACGAGAGCGGGTTTCACTTTCTACTTCTTGTTTAAATAAAGACTTAACCGTTTTAATACGCTGCTTAGATTTATCAACCTCTAACAAGCTTGTAATTGTGTTTGGCATATCTTTGTTATCGTTATAAAACCCAATTTGCGGTTTTGTTTCGCTATAGCGCTGCCACTGAATATTAAAGTAATCAACCAAACGCTGACCATTGGCATTATTAGGCGCTAATAACATAGGCTTTTGATAACCTTTAGCTAAAAAGTGCTCCAGCGCTTGCTGCACTTCATGCTCAGGGTTTAAAGCAAAAAAGTAATGTTGCAGCGAGAGTCGCTCACCATCAAATGTATTTAAGTGTAATGTAGGGGTATCAATAAGTGTTTTAGCTTGCGCAAGTTTATCTATATTCGCTTTTAATAATGGCCCAATCACAAAGTCTGGATTAAATTGGCTCAGCTGCTCGCTTAGCACTTGGGTTGAAAGGTTCTCGTCTATAAAAATAGTGTCGCTAATAGTTTGCTTATCAAGCCCTGCCAAAATGCCGGCTTTTAGGGCGTCACCTAAACGCTCATTTGCGCCTGATTGCGGTAAAAGTACAGCTAATCGCTCTATATTAACTGGTGCTAGGTCGGCTAGGGCTTCATCTTGCTCGGGTAAAATAGCTACAGCAGGGTGCCCAGGGTAGCGACGGCGCCAATTATTGATGGCTTGGTCAAGCTCTACACCGCTATTTGCATATACCTGGTGGTACAAAGCTAAGTTAGTCCAACCTTGTTGAATAACAGAGCCACGATTAAAGCGCTCTAGCGCATAAGAAGACAGCTTTGTTAAGTTATCCCACAGCGCACTTTGCAGAGCAGGGATCTCAATATTGTTTTTATTCGCAGTTTCTGAGGCTCTAAAAAAATAAGGTGCGGCGCGCTTAGGAAAGTTTTGCGATGCATATATGCTAGCAGTTAAATATTGATGCCAAGCAAAGTGTTCAGGCTGTTTAAGTTGGCCATCGAGCGATTGCAAAATAACGAGCGCTTGGTCGTTTTTATTTTGCTGCTTTTGTGCATAAGCAATGTATAAGCGGTTTTGAATTTTATCTACACTTGGGGTTTGCTCAAGCTCATTACAAATGTTTTCAAGTAACGGCCAGCTTTGCTCAGAAATAGCCGCATCACGCGCACTATAAAGCAATTGAATTTTGTCGGCACCGGTACGATTAAGCGCTAATTTATAAATAGCATCGGCACTGGTTGCTTGATTTTGCAGCGCATTCGCACTGGTGTTAATGCTATCGCTATTTTTAGTTGGTTTTTCGGTTGTGCTACAGGCCGATAACCCTGACAATATAATTAATAGACTAACAAGTTTAAGTCGCACAATGATTTCCCAATACGTTAACGCGATTTGCTTATATTACTGACTGACGCAGGAGACCTCAATGTTAAATGAGGAGAATTCACATAAAATTGGCACTCTTTACATTGTTGCCACCCCAATTGGCAATTTTGACGACTTAAGCCAGCGTGCCATCGCGACATTATCGCAAGTTGACTTAATCGCTGCTGAAGACACGCGCCACACCGGTAAGCTACTAAGCCACTTTGGTATAAAGGCTAAAACCTTTGCATTACATGACCATAACGAAAAACAAAAAGCGCAGCAGATTATTGATTGGCTAAACGAAGGCAAAAATATCGCGCTAGTTTCAGATGCCGGCACGCCGCTGATAAGCGACCCAGGTTATGCCGTTGTAAACTTGTGCCGCGAGCAAGGCGCGCATGTAACACCCGTGCCCGGTGCGTGTGCTGCTATTACTGCAGTGTGTTGCTCAGGCCTGCCAACAGATCGTTTTCAGTTTATTGGCTTTACACCGGCTAAAAGTAAAGCCCGCCAAGACTTTTTCATAGAAGCTGTAAACTCAAGCATTACCAGCATAATGTACGAAAGCACCCACCGTATTATGGCAAGCCTAGATGATTTAGAAGCGGCCTTAGGTAGTGAGCAACAAGTGGTATTTGCAAAAGAGCTAACCAAAACCTTTGAAACTTTTTTTAACGGCACAGTGAGTGAGCTCAAGCAATTTTTAACTGATGATCCCACTAAGCAACGTGGCGAAATTGTTTTAATGTTGCCAGGCAAACCTAAGCTTGTGGACGATATTCCACCCGAGGCACGTAAAATGCTAGCGCTACTTGAAAGCGAAATGCCGATGAAAAAAGCGTGCGGCATAGTAGCTGAATACTTTGGAATGAAGAAAAACGCCCTGTATAAAACAATTATTGACGAAAAAGGGTAAATCTTTACTGCGTACAAGGCGCAGCTCATGTATACTGCGCGCCGAGTTAGCCAAGATAATCGCTGCCTGTGACGAAAATGATCAGGGGGAGGAAAGTCCGGGCTCCACAGGGCAGAGTGCCAGCTAACGGCTGGGGGGCGTGAGCCCACGACAAGTGCAGCAGAGAGGAGACCGCCAACCCTCGGGTTGGTAAGGGTGAAAGGGTGCGGTAAGAGCGCACCGGGCCACTGGTAACAGTTGGTTGCAAGGTAAACTCCACTCGGAGCAAGACCAAATAGGGTTCCTTATGGCGTGGCCCACGTTGGAACCGGGTAGGTTGCTTGAGCCATAGAGCGATTTATGGCCTAGACGAATGATTATCACTTTCTTCGGAAAGGACAGAACCCGGCTTATATGGCTAACTCACTCATTCAACAAAAAAGCCCGCAGTTAACGCTGCGGGCTTTTTTGTGCCTAAAATTTGATTAAGTACTTTGTTGTTTTTTAAGGCTCAGGCTGTCCTTTTTAAGTCGCTTACTGAGTGCTGGCTGCGATATACCGAGTAGTTGCGCTGCCATTGATTGATTTGAGTTGCTACGTTTCATAGCTTCTGCCACAAGTAATTCTGCGGCTTGTTTTAAAGTGGGTAGCGTTGATGTTGACTCAAATAACGGCTTGGCAAGCTGGGCTTGCATATCTAATTTAGGCACGGCGCTGCGTACGCTTTCAAACGCTTTCATAGACAGTGCGCCACTTTGGTGGGTGCTCATTGCATCAAAGGCCATGGCGCGCAGCTCTCTTATATTGCCCGGAAAAGCGTAGTTTTCGAGTAAAATTAATAATTCTTTTGGAATACTTGCCACCGGTTTATTAAATTCTTGTGCGGCAAGCGTTAAAAAGTGCTCTAGTAATAAGGCTATATCTTGCTTGCGCTCTCTAAGCGGCGGAATATTTACATGATGAATTTTTAAACGGTAGTATAAGTCGTTTCTAAATTCGCCATTTTCTTTTTTAGTGAGTAAGTTTTGGTGGGTGGCTGCAATAATGCGGGCGTTGATGCGCTTTGGGGTATCGCTGCCTACTGGGTAATATTCGCCTTCTTGCAAAAGCCTTAATAGCTTTACTTGCGAGGCCAGGTTTAAATCGCCAATTTCATCAAGAAATAATATCCCGCCTGATGCACGTTCTATCATGCCTTTGCGGGCTTGCTCAGCGCCTGTAAAAGCGCCTTTTTTATGGCCAAATAAGGTATCCGAAAATAAGTTATCGTCAAGGCCGGCTACGTTTACACACACAAGCTCGCCACTGCAGCTACTGGTTTCGTGAATGGCTCTGGCTATAAGCTCCTTTCCTACGCCGCTTTCTCCGGTAATTAGAATAGGTTGTTGGCTATTTGATATAGACTCAATGTAATTAAACACCGAATGCATTTGATGATCCACACTAATAATTTTAGAAAACGCAGGATGCAGGCTTGTTTGGTTTTCTAGCAGATAGCCGCGCATGGCTTGGTTTTCTAAGTTTAGCTCTTGAAAACGCACCACTTGCATTATGCTATTGCTTAGGCGTTCTGGATCTTCTGTTTTTACATGATAACTATAAGCACCTAATTTTATACATTTTACAGCGGCTTCTACTTGGTTAATGCCGCTGATGATCACCACCGAAATATGCGGAAAAAGCTCTGTAATTTGCGCTATAAGCTCATCGCCGCTGATATGTGGCATGTTTAAATCAAGCAATACAACGCGAACATTCCCTTGGTTTAGTTTGGCAATTACATCGCGGCTATCATTACATTGTACAATGTTGTTAATGCCGCAGTAGCGCTCTATTGCAAACGATATGCTTCGTAAAAAGCTGTTGTCGTCATCACAAATGAGGACCTCAAAACTAGGATATAAATTAGTATTCATAGTTCTCTCTCGTGTTGTAATAAGGGTAGTGATAGCTTTACTTTTGTGCCTTTACCGAGGGTTGATTTAAAGGTGAGTTGGCCTTGGTGATCTGCCACGATCCCCGCTGATACAGAAAGCCCTAAGCCGGTGCCGCCAGATTGTCGTTTGGTGGTATAAAACGGGTCGGTGAGCTTAATTAAGTGCTGTTGATCAATGCCTACGCCTTGATCTTCAATGCTCAGCACAACCTGATTGTGTTTAGTATGGAAATAGCTGGTGATAATAATTTTTTGCGATTTGTCTTCAAGCGCTTGGCAGGCATTTAAAATTAAATTAACGATTACTTGCTCGATGCGGCTGCCGCTGCCTTTAAACGCAGGCAGTGAGTTGGCTAAGTTAACCTCTAAGTGGTTTGTCGAGTTTTTAATTTGATTTGTGACTAAGCGAATAGAGCGGTTTGTTAGTAGGTTTAAATCTAGCTGCTCAGTTTTCTCATGCGATGCTTCACCTTTTACGGCAAAGCTTTTTAAATCCTCTACTATGCCTTTTACCTTGTTACTGGCAATGTGCATATCGTCTAAAATTTCTGGCAGCATATGTTTAAAGCGCTGATAGCTTACACCGGCAACAAGAAAGTCGCCTTGGCGTGCTTGATGCTCATCAAGTATGTCTGTTGCATCTTCAAAGGCTTCTTTTATAAACGGAAAATTTAACGTTAAAATGCTACATGGGTTATTTATTTCGTGAGCGACTCCCGAAACCAACACCCCCAGTGAGGCCATTTTATCTGCATGAAGTAGCTGTAACTGCTGGGCTTGTAGCTCTTTGGTGCGGCTTTCTACTTTTTTGCGCAGGGCTTTGTTCCAAATTATCACCACGGTGCTAATTAGTAGCAGCACCACTACACATATACCCGCTATTACGCCAGCTTTTGACCAAGGTGATACGTTTAACGGGCCAAACCATTTGTCGTAAATTTCTTGCTGGCGGCCGGTGTTTTTTAAAATAGCTAAGCCTTGAGTAAATTGCGATAACAGCGCTTCATCTGCGGTTTTAGTGGCATAGCCATAAAGCCGGTTTCTTTCTAGGCTAGAAATAGCAGTGATGTTTGATAGCCCCAATTTTTTACTTAAATATAAGCCGGGTAAGTTTGAAACCACTGCAAAGTCATAGCGGCCAGAGGCAAGCAAACGCAGGGCATCGGCATGGGTTTCAACCGGTATAAGGGTAATGTTTAGGCCTGAGTGGTTAAGCATATCAAATGCTGAGCCATTGCTTTGTACAATAACGCGGTAGTTTTCAAGCTCGCTGTAGTGCGTTATTTTAGGGCTATTGTCGCGCGCAAATATAGAGTGGTTAACAAACGTGTGCGGGCTAAAGTTATACAGATCGGTGCGCTCTGGTGTGGCGGCCATGCCTTGTAAAATATCCACATTTCCACGGTCAAACTCGGCTCTTATTTCGGCCCAGGGCATTAGCTTTATTTTTATATTAAGCCCCATTACAGCGGCTATTTCTTGGCTAAGTTCTACGTTGTAACCTGTAAGTTCGCCATCTTCGTTAATAAACTCATAAGGGGGGTAGTTAAAATCTCCGCCCACTATAATTTGTTTAGGCTGCGATAAATTAGCTTGTGCAATGCAGTTTAGGCTATTAATACCCAGTAGGCTTAGTAGCGCTATTTTTAATACATAAAACCAAGCGTTTTGTTTAATAAACAAGTGAGTAAACCTCTGCATTTTTTAGTTGTGGTAGTGCGTTAGTAAATTGTCTAAACAGTACAAATAAAATGGCGTTTATGTTCCTTTTACAGCCGCAAAAAGGTTGTTTTTAGTTGGCAGCAGGGGACTATAGTCTGTATTTTAATTTTATATAAATTAGGTACTAACGAATTTGTCATGGTTTTAAGTCTTATCTATTTATACTTTAAACTAAATAAGAATAAATTAATTGTTAATTAAGGTTTTTTGTAAGGCAGTTATGTCTTTTTAAGGCTGTTTAATAAAATAAAAGCGATTTAATATCGGCTATTAAATCGCTTTTATTGGTTGGGCCTATTTAGAGAATGTTGACCTGTGTAGATTAACGTTTTTCAAGCTAGGGCAGTTTAAGCAAGGCGCTGGCTTTTAAGTGAGTAGGCTTAATAATCGCTTTTGCTAAATACTAAACTCACTACTGTAAATTTAATCACGATTGGTCAACATGCCTTAGTACTAAAACTTCATGTTTAGGTTTACTTGAATGCGATCGCGGCCATTGTTGTTAGTGGGTATATCGTTATTAATATTATCCACGCTAAACCACCTTAAATCGGCATTTAGGTTCTCTGCAATTTTGTAATCTAGCTGTACACGTGTGCCTTTAATATTGGTATAAGAACCCGGAGTATTAGTTTGCGTAAACGCGCCGTTCATAGGTAATGCATAGGCTTCGGTACGTAGCACGTAAAAACGCAGGC
Organism: Pseudoalteromonas sp. S327; assembly: GCF_005886415.1. Classification (NCBI taxonomy): domain Bacteria; kingdom Pseudomonadati; phylum Pseudomonadota; class Gammaproteobacteria; order Alteromonadales; family Pseudoalteromonadaceae; genus Pseudoalteromonas; species Pseudoalteromonas sp. S327. The sequence goes on from NZ_PNDP01000033.1 coordinate 79,045, forward strand.
CAAACTGTTTATTAATTTGATAACGAGCATGTACAGTAAACGCTGTATTTTCGCTGTCTGCTTCACTTGTGTAGTAATCGGCTGCAAAGCGCACTGCGCCATAACGTACATCAAGGTTATAGGTCATTACGTTGCCTGCTTGGTCAGCATCAAGGCCCGACTCAGCACTGGCATAGGCCGTATCTGAGGCGCTAACAAAAATACCACCAATACCGGCTTTAACGTTAATGTTATTAAAACTTGTAGCATATACACCTTGTAGCTGTTGCCAGCTAGCATCGCGCTTGCCTTCGCCATTATCGACATTTTCTTCAAGAATAATATGCCCCGCATTAACGCTAAACGTATTGTTACTCCAGTTAGCTTGTACACCTTCTAGTGCTATATCGTCACGAAAAAGCAGCTCTGATGAATGCATATAAACGGGTGCCGCTTTACCAATATATACTTGGGTGTTGCTAAGCCCTGTGTACTTCATAAAGGCGCGGTCTAAACCAAAGTCATCGTTATCGCTGGTATCGGTGATACCAAAGGTTTGATGGGTTGAATCGTGTTGGCTTGAGGTTGTTCTAAAGCGCATTTGCGCTGACCAGTTATCGGTAGCTGCGTATTTAATACCAAATCGGGCACGTAAACGGGCGCGGCTTGTTGAGTCAATTGTATCGCCTTCGGTGCGCTCAAAGCGCATACGCATATCGCCAAATAGCTTAACGGCTTCAAGGCCATTTAAACCTTCAATTGTAATATCAGCATGGGCTGGCTTAGCTAAGGCAATAACACCTAATGCAACGGGTAAATAGATAAGTTTACTAGTCATGGTTTGTTCTCTATAAAATTACTAAATCGAGGGTTATTGCTTAGCGGGTTGAGCCGCTGTGTTGTCTTGGTTGTAAAGGGTTTCGTCAAGCTCGCCTTCGCTTTTGCCAATTAATAAAGTAACCATTAAATCGCCAGTTACATTTATGGTAGTGCGCGCCATATCTAAAATTCGGTCAATACCGGCAACTATTGCAATGCCTTCAAGTGGTAGGCCAACGGTGGTAAGTACTAGCGAAAGCATAATAAGGCCTGCACCGGGTACACCAGCGGTGCCTACAGAGGCTAAAGTAGCTGTAGCTATAATGGTTAAGTAATCTGTTGTGGTGAGGTCAATACCAAAGGCTTGGGCAATAAACAGTGCTAATACGCCTTGGTATAAAGCGGTGCCATCCATGTTAATCGTGGCGCCTACTGGCAGTACAAAGCTTGATACAGTACGCGATACACCTAAGTTTTGGGTGGCGCATTTAATGCTGGCAGGTAAAGTACCTGAGCTACTTGTGGTGGTAAAAGCAATAATTTGCGCTTCAATAATACCTTTATAAAAACGCTGTGGATTAAGCTTGCCTAGTAAGCCTACAAAGCCGCCACCCAACACTAAAACGTGAATAATACAGCCTAGGTACACTAAGCCAATTACTTTTATAAGTGGCAGTAAAACATCCAGTCCGTACTTGCCTGATACCCAAGCCATTAATGCAAATACACCGTATGGCGCCAGCTTCATTACAAGCTCAGTTAATTTGTACATTGCATCGGCTAGGCTTTCAAACATTTTGCTAGCGGGTTCGCCTTTTTCACCAATTAGGTTTAAAGCAATGCCTAAGCTCAACGCAAACACAATAATTTGTAAAATATTACCTGAGGCTAATGAGCCCACTGGGTTTTTTGGTACTAAACCTACAATGGTGTCTACTAAGGTAGGGCTTGGTTTAGCATCAGCCACTGTGGTTGCAACCATATTCAAGCCTGCGCCAGGTTCAAACAACAACCCAAGGCCCAAACCAATAGAAATAGCTACTGCGGTGGTGGCTAAATAAAATACGATTGACTTAACACCAATACGACCCATTTTAGTGGTGTCTTTCATTGAAGTAACACCAACAATTAATGAGCAAAATATAAGCGGTACAATTAACATTTTTATGGCGCTAATAAATAGCTGGCCAATTGGTTTTATATATTCAGCATTATTGCCTAACAGCATGCCGGCAATAATACCCGCTATCATACCTATGAGTATTTTTAGCCAGAGCGCCATTTTTTTAGGCTCGTTGTTATTAATACTTGTTGTACTGGTCATAGTGTTATTCCAATTATTTATAATATTTAGTGGGAGCTATTTAACTTTTGCTTAGGGCGTTAACGCGCATATTGCACCGGCACGTGCACAGGCCGCACAAGGGGCTTGCAATGATATGGACAAGCTTTCGTTAGCCTTTTTAGATAGGGGTTGTTTGTACACGTGCATAATTAAGCTCTAAAGTTGTTAGATTATTGTTATTGCATTAATAATGCCAAGCACAGTTTTGTTAATAACGTATTGAATGTTATCGAATTTATTGTTTTTGGTTGGTGGTTTGTTAATATAACTTTTTGAATAATTATTAATAATTAAAGGCGGGTTAAAGGCGGCTTAAATGATGGTTTATAAATAACTCATTTAAAATCAATGAGTTGATAGGTGTATAACTTTTATTATTGATATAACAAAAGTTATATTTAATGCATTAATTAATCATATTTTTTGATTTTTTAGGGTTTAAAACATTATTAAGTTGTAAATTGGCTTTATGTGGCTTTATTTTTTCTTATACGTTTAACTTAGATAATATTTTTACCCTGTTCAGGATCGCGTGATTTTTCGGCTTGATCACGAATTTCGTCGGTATCACTACTTACATCATCAACCGTTTCATTTTGCTGCTGCAGCTGCTTAGAGCTTTGCTGAGCAGTTAAAGGTTGCTCAGCTTTATTGGTGGGCTTTTGTGTATCACTCTCATCAGGTGCACTGAGTAAAATACGCTCGCGGGCATCATCTGGCATACTGATGTTTTGCGCTGTAAATTCGGTTACTAGCTCACGCATTAACTGCGAGGCCACTTTTAACGGACTATGTTGTTCGCTGTTAACCCAAAAAAACAGATTAAAGTTAATTGTTGAGCTGCCTAAATTATTGATCAGTACTTGTGCTGGTGGCTCAGTAATCACACCCGTTTGCTTGTTTGCAATTTCAAGGGCGAGTGTTTGGCAGTAACGAATATCGTTATCGTAACCTATGCCAATCACCACCTTGGCACGCATTTTTGGATTTGCAGTTAGGTTTTTAATGGTATTTTTATAAACCGTGGCGTTAGGTATTTGTATATGGTTGCCATCGTAATCAACTAAGGTGGTTGCGCGAGCGGTGACCTTTTTAACCACACCTAAGCGGCCATCGACTTCTATTACATCGTCTATTTTAAATGGCCGTTGCACGCTCAACAGCAAGCTAGCAATAAAGTTCTCTGCTATGTCTCTAAAGGCAAAGCCCAATATTAAGCCTATTAATCCGGTGCCGCTCATAATAGCAATAGCAAATTCGGTAAGTCCTGCTAAACGTAAAAATAAATACACGCCCAGCAATAAAATTAAAATGCTAATCCCGCGCTTGGCCACTAAGTGCACAAGTTTACTGTCGGTCATATAAATGAGCGGTTTTACTAACAGCTTAGACAAAGGACTGGCGACAAAGTAGCTAATAGTTAAAAGTATAAAACCTAATAAAAGAGTGGGTAATATTTGCGCTGTTGCGTGAAGTAATTGCAAACTTTGGGCGTATAAATACTGCCAACTGATCACGCTTTCTGGGGTGTTTAAGGCATTCACAGCCGTGGTGTTCACTGCAGTTAGCATAGTTATAAGGCTGTTCATGGCGTATTACCTTGGTATTTTAAATAATCTAGCAAGCAGCAAGTTTAATACCAATGCCAAAAGCACAGCTTGGCAAACTTTTTGCTCGATAATAGGCTAAAAAGGAGCAAACAATGAGCAAACCTAAACGGGGACAACATGCCGAGCAGCCAGTGCACATTCCGGTTATTGGTTGGTGGGACATAGCCAAACGTATTTTTAAGCAAATGAGCCAAGATAACTTATCGCTGGTTGCAGCGGGCGTTGCGTTTTATGCCTTACTTGCTATTTTTCCTGCTATTGCTGCAATGGTTTCTGTGTATGCGTACTTTTCATCACCTACCGATATTAGTGAGCACTTAAGTAAAATAGTTACCTTATTACCGCAAAGCACGAGCGATTTAATTTTATCTCAGGTCTCGAGCTTGGCTCAAACCTCTAACGCCAGTTTAAGCTTAAGTGCAATTGGTACACTTATTCTTACTATTTGGAGTAGCTCTAAAGGCAGCCAAGCGCTTATTACTGCCTGTAACATTAGTTATCATGAATACGAAAAGCGCTCTTTTTTTCATGCTCAGTTAGTACGTTTTTTATTTTCGGTAGGGGCTATTTTAGTGGCTATTTTTGCTTTGCTAATTATAGGTATTTTACCCATAGTACTTAATTTAGTGGGCTTAAAAGAAAGTATAGACTTACTAATAAAGTTAATTTCGTGGCCATTACTCGCCTTTATGTTTAATTTTGCATTGGTGCTTTTGTATCGCTATGCACCACACCGAAAACCCGCTAAATGGCGTTGGATTACACTTGGCTCGTGTATTGCGACTGTATTATGGATTTTAGCCTCAATTGGTTTTTCGTTTTATGTCTCTCACTTTGCAAGCTACAACGAAACGTATGGTTCGTTAGGCGGGGTAGTGATTATGCTAATGTGGCTCTATATAAGTGCCTATATTATTACGCTTGGGGCGGTAATAAATGCGGCAACCGAACAACAAACAGCGAAAGATAGTACCAAAGGCCCCGCTAAAGAACGCGGTAAACGCGGAGCCTATGTTGCTGATCACCTTGATGTAGATGAGCCGACAAACTCTTAGCCCGGCTCGTTATTGCACAAGCTTATGAGATGCTGAGTAAATGCTTGGCCAACGGGGCCTAAACGGTCATTGTCGGTGCACATTAAATAAAGCTTTAAGGAGCGGGTTGTACCTTGCTCTAAATTAAGGGGCTTAAGTGTGTTGTTTTTAAGATAAGGTTTAATTTGTGCACTAGGCAGCCATGCATAACCAAAGTTTTGGCTAACCATATCAATAGAGTTACGTAAGTGACTTACTGTCCAGCGCATATCTGCCCCAAGCCAGCCGTCGTCGTGGCTGGTGTGGGTGGCCGAATCGCGAACAACTATTTGCCTGTGTAATTTAAGCTCTCTGTAGGTCAGTGGTTCAGTGCGCTGGTGTAAGGGGTGATCAGGGTGCGCAACGGCAATAAATTCTATATCGCACAAGCTATGGCAATTAATGCCATAAAGCGCAATAGAGGTAATTGCTAAGTCGACCACTGCATTGGTAAGTAATTCGTTTGCGCCATTAAGTACGCTTTCTATCAGTTCTATTTTTACCAGCGGGTATTGCTCATTAATATGGCTTAGCGCTTGGTACAATAAATGCTGCGGAAACACTTCATCTACTGCTATTTTTAATGTGCTTTCAATACCTTCGCTTAACGTATTAGCAACCGATTCTATTTTGCTGGCTTCATCTATTAAAAATTCGGCGCGGCGCAATATAAGCTTGCCGTTATCGGTTAAATACGCTTTACGGCCTTTTACTTCAAGCAATTTTACTTGCAGTGCCGACTCTAACTTTTGCACTGCATGGTGCACGGTTGATTGGCTTTTAAATACCGCGCTGCTAGCACCGGCAAACCCACCATGCTCTACAACAGCTTTAAACATTCTCCATTGCTCGAGTGTTGCCTTTGCCATTTTAAACCTTGTTACTACTTACTATTGATTAAACTACCTGACCGTGTAGACACTCTATTTATTGCGTAACTACTTATTTATTATTAGCAATAACCATTTTTTTGCTGCTCAGCAACGTCATAAACTCTTTTTTAGGCACTGGCCTTGAAAACAAATAACCTTGCCCGTAGTCGCATCCTGCTTTTAGTAGTAGCTGCATTTGTTGCTGTGTTTCAATTCCTTCGGCAATAACTTTTAGGCCAAGCTGGTGGGCCATTACAATAATGGCTTCACATAAAGCAAGCTCTTGGCTCCCAGCTTTAATATTATCAATAAAGCGTTTATCTATTTTTAGGTAATCGGTATCCATTTCCTGTAGGTACGCGAGCGATGAATAGCCGGTGCCAAAGTCATCTAGCGCTAATTGTACACCTGACTGGACTAATGTTTTTAAGCGACTTTGAGTTAGTGGCTCTGGGTTTACCATAAGGCCTTCTGTGATCTCGGCCACAATAGAGGAGGCGGGTAGTTTGGCTGCTTTTAAAATCTCACACCAATCGTCAATTCCGCTATCGATTGTTGATAACTGCACAGGAGAGACATTTATACTAATTTGAAATTGCTCACCCATGGTGGTGTTTATTTCTTTTAGGGTGTGTATTGCTTGCGTAAATACAAATTGGCCCAGCGCATTTATTTGCCTAGTTTCCTCAGCAAGCGGTATAAACGTCGCCGGCGAGACTAACCCCTTTTTAGGGTGGTGCCAGCGAATAAGCCCTTCGGCTTTATGAATGTGCAAATCGTTTAATGCCACAATAGGCTGATAAAATAGCTCAAATTGTTCAAGCTCTATGGCGGTGCGTAAATCTTTTAATAGCTGCATACGCGCTTGCGCATGAATACGCATATCTTTTGAAAAAAACTCAAACCCATTACGGCCGTTATTTTTAGCTTTATACATGGCTTGGTCGGCAGCTTTTAATAGCAGCTCTGTACTTTGGCCATCGCTAGGTGCGCATGCAATGCCGATACTAGCGCTAATAAATAGCTCCTCGTCTTCAAGCTGTATACTTGATGAAAGGCTTTGCAATATATTGCTGGCAATTTGGTTTATATGGCGACTGCTTTTAACATGGTCGTATACAATCACAAACTCATCACCGCCAATACGCGCGACAAAACTGGCGTTTATTGCAGCTTGAATTATCCGTTGAGAAGCTAATTTAAGTAGATTATCGCCATAATGATGGCCTAACGTGTCATTAATATCTTTAAAGTGATCAATATCGAGCAGCATCACAACAAGTTCGCATTTGTCGCCTGTTACTTCTTCAAAACGCTTATTTAAACGCTCTTTAAGCTCAAGCCTATTTGGCAAATCAGTTAAGTGGTCGAAGTGAGTTTTTCGCCATATGGTTTCATCGGCTTGTTTTTTTTCTGTTAGGTCGGTAAAAATGGCCACCCGGCGAGTAGGCATGTTTTTATCATCGTAAACGGTATCTATGATCAGAAACTCGGTATAGGTGTCGCCATTTTTTTTACGATTAATTATCTCACCCTGCCAACGGCCAGTTTCTCTGAGCTCTGCCCACATTTTTTCATAAAAAGCTTTTGAGTGTTTGCCAGATGCTAAAATCCGACTGGTTTTACCTATCGCTTCTTCTTTGCTGTATTGGGTTGTTTCGCAAAACGCAGGGTTTACGTCATAAATAATGCCGTCGGGGTCTGTAATCATCATCCCTTCACTACTATTACTGTAAACAAGCGACGCTAAATGAAGAGCTTTTTCGTTGACCTTTTTCTGGCTTATATCTCTAAGAACAATAATGTATTCATTATTAGTGAGTGCATTGATTCTTGCCTCAAAAAAATGCTCTTTAGATTTTTTAAACAATGTAAACTCAATGGTTTGTGAACCCTCTAAAGTACCTAAATGAGAAAGCAGTAACTCTGCGTTGGCCTCAGAGAGTACATCAATTAATTTTAAAGCTTTGCCTGTCTCAACATTTAGCACAGGGCTAATATAGCCGCCAATATAAAGGATTTTGCCTTGGGCGTTTATACGTATGTAGGTATCGGGTAAAGCATTTAATAAGCTCATTAACTCGTTGTGCTTATTTTTTAATTTAGCCTCTGCAGATAACCGGGTTTGTGCCATAACAGCAAAACGGTCATAAAGCGCACGCAGCTCTGGGCTGTTAGGCTTTTTAATATGTTTGGGCATAGTGCCATTTGCCAGTTCATCTGTGGCTTTGGTTAAATTAGCGATAGGCTTAAATATACTTTGTTTAATTAAGCGCCTAGCTAGCAGCACCAACAGGGCAATAGCCGATAAAAACGCAAAAATGGTTTTAGCAAAGCTTTCATTCACTTTATTAATAAAGTCTTCAACCGAAACGGCTATATAAATATCTAAATTATTATCATGGTCGTCTTTGTATATAACTGAGCGGTGAAAAACCTGATTTTCGCCTTCTGCATTTTTAAACACGGTTAACGAGCTTTTATCGTGAAGTAAATCTATGTCGGTAATTTTTTGGCCTAAATTACGTGGTTGATTAGGGTAGTTGGCCAGTATTAAGCCGTTAGAGTCGGCAATAACGGCCTTGGCATTGTTAGGTAATTTTGCTTCGCTTAAGGCGATATTCCACCAATTCAATGCAATAACGGTAACCAGTGTGCCTTTTAGTTGGTTATTACTATCTATAATTGGGTAGGCAAAATTGACACTTTGCGCTTGGATACTTCGGTCGTATTGAAAATACCCCACCGAAAAACTTTTATTACTAATGGCATTTTGAAAATAAGTACGATCGCTAATATTAATATTTTTACTACGACCATTTGTCACGCACTGTAGATCGCCATTTTTATCAACAATACCTATATTTGCAATATTCTTATAAAGGGCTTTTATTTCGTAAAAGTAATTAGGGCAGGTTGTGGGGAGTGTTTCATTTTTTGCTGTTTTATCGGCTAAATAAATAGTAATACGTTTAACATCATCAACCATTGTTTTTTGATGTTGTGTCAAGTGCTTAGCGATATTTACTATTCTTTCTTCACTTTTTTCTATGGCAGCATCACGCTCATACCATAGCGTAAATACCGTCACAGCGGCGCCGGGAATGCTAAGTAGGATGAGTAGCCTATACAGCTGACTTTTAAGCGATGAAGTAAAAATAAGTTTTCCTTAAGCTCTGCGTCCCTAAAAAGTGATTGTAGACATAAAAGCTAAAAATAACCATACAAAATATAGGGTTGCACTAAAAAGTTATTAGAAATCAGCTTAAGTCTGTGTTTTTAATCATGAAGCTTATTATGCCAAATAAACGAATTATCAAAATAAGCACTCAACTTTCTAAAAAATAGAATGTTTTGCTCGATTTAAAGACATAGTCGTATTGTTTTATGAATGCTTTAATAAGCTCATTAATTAATCTACTACAGTATTTTAAATATGAACATAGCAAAAGTGTTAACTGCTTACGCCACCCAAGATGGTGATGGTGTAAACATAAGTCGAATACCTGGCTTTGATGGCAAATATCTCGACCCTTTTTTAATGATTGATGAGCTAAAGTCTAACAATGAAAGTGACTATATTGGCGGCTTTCCACCGCACCCTCATCGCGGCATTGAAACCTTTACGTACATTATTAAAGGTGGCTTTGAACACCAAGATCAAATGGGTAACAAAAAAGCGATCCGATCTGGTGATGTACAATGGATGAGTACAGGTAGAGGCGTAATGCACAGTGAAATGCCACTGACAGATGCAAAAGAGGGGCTGCATGGCTTTCAAATTTGGATCAATATGCCCAGTGGCGAAAAAATGCGTGCGCCACGTTATCAAGATACTACACAAAATCCAGCGCCTGAAGTAACTAATAAGCATGGCGTGAGCTTTAAAGCTCTTGCGGGTAATTGGCAGTTTGAAGATTGTACGTTAACGTCGAGCTTGCAAAGCTTAGCGGCCAATGCTGCACTGGCCAATGTTACTCTCCCCGTTAATACACGCATGCAGTTAGCAGGGCTTAAACAACGTAAAGTGATGATTTATGTTCATACAGGTGAGCTTATTACAGGTGACGAGCAAACATTTAATGCTGGCAAGTTGCTTATATTAAGTGAAAACAGTGACATTGATATATCTTCACAAAAGGGGGCGGGGATACTTATTTTAGCGGGTAACCCACTTGAGCAACCTATTGCACATATGGGCCCATTTGTAATGACCACGCAAGAGGAAATTAAACAAGCGGTGCGTGATTATCAAAACGGTGAATTTGGCAACATTTAATAATTAATTGAGGAGGTTATTATGGGTTTATTAGTTGATGGTCAATGGCAAGACAAATGGTACGACACCGACTCGAATAATGGTAAATTTAAACGCGAAGCAGCGCAGCTTCGTAATTGGATCACAAAAGATGGCAGCCCTGGACCTACAGGAAGTGGTGGGTTTAAGGCGCAAGCAAATCGCTACCATTTATATGTTGCCTTAGCGTGCCCGTGGGCGCATCGCACACTCATATTCAGACAGCTAAAAGGCCTAAGCGATATTATTAGCGTATCAGTAGTCAGCCCAGATATGTTAGATAAGGGGGGGAGCTTTGATAAAGATAACCTCAGTAGCGGCGATGATTTATTTAATAGTGAATACTTACATCAAATTTATACTAAGCACGATGAAAATTACAGTGGGCGAGTAACTGTGCCTGTGCTTTGGGATAAGCAGCAAAATAAAATTGTTAGTAATGAATCTGCAGATATTATTCGTATGTTTAATACCGCATTTAATGAAATTACGAATAATACGGATGACTATTACCCAAAATCACTACAAGCTGATATTGACGAAATTAACGACCTTGTTTATACCAATATTAATAATGGGGTATATAAAGCGGGTTTTGCAACCACACAAACAGCATACGAAGATGCATTTACTGCGTTATTTAAAGCACTTGATAAAGTAGAGGGCATACTAAGTAAAAATCGTTACCTGATGGGGAGCACATTAACTGAAGCGGATTGGCGTTTATTTACCACACTCATTCGGTTCGATAGCGTGTATGTAGGGCATTTTAAGTGTAATTTACGCACCATTGAAAGCTACCCAGCGCTGAGTAACTATGTACGTGAGTTATACCAAATAGAGGGAGTAGCCAGTACGGTTAACCTTGAGCATATTAAGCGACATTACTATTTTAGCCACACGATGATCAACCCAACGCAAATTATTCCAAAAGGGCCGGCGTTAAACTTTAGCCAAAACCATAATAGAGACGAGTTGGACTAAGAGGTATTAAAGTAAGCGGCAATTGCACTTTTAAAAAAGCTTTTATAAATGCAATTGCTGCTATGCAAATAACTTTACCAGCCAGCCGTATTTTCGCACATAGCTGGTTTCGCTTTTGCCAGCTTGAACCGTTGCTCCGGCTAAAAAGGCTGATGCCAATCCTACCTTGGTGGCTGCAAAGCGCTTAAAGCGATACTTTATTGCTGCATGGTGCTGGCGCTTTAATGCATGCTGTAAATCCATTTGCTTATTTAACGTGTCAACGTTCTCATTGGGTTCTTTAATTAGAAAATTAACGAGCATGGTTATTTCCTTATAGATTTAAAAGTTGCTTCACACTTTTAATCGTTTTACTAAAGCCAATTTTATTGCTTAGGTATACGGTATTTCGCCAAAGCCAAATTAAACAAATTATTTGCGCGAGTGCAGCAGTAGCAAAGCTAAGCCAAACCGAGCCAAATAAATCATATACACCGTAGCCAATTGCACCTAGTAAGCCGGCCCACAACAAAATCAAACCACTGGCAAAACATCCTAAAAATATAGTGATCAACGCCATTGATCGTAACGACAGCTTCCACTCAGCTTTTGCAAGTTGGTGGGTAAGCTTTCCTTGCGTTTTATAATCCTCCTTGAGCTGGTTAGAGTATTCAATGATCTTTGCTATATGATCCTGCCAATCATCCTTTTGGCTAGGGTCATCTGTTGTTTGATTTTGAGCATTACCGTCCGTGGTTGCTGTTGTTTGTGAGCTACTCATTATTTATTACTTACGACGAAATAGTGACGTTACAAGCATACCCGCCGCAAAAGCAATACCCGCTGTTGCTAGCGGATTTTCTGAGGCAAAAGCACGCGTTTTTGCGCTGCACTCAGTTAGTTTTTCACGAGCAATAAGTTGTTTTTCGCTTAGTGCTTCTGCAGAGCTTGAAGCGCCTTTACGTACGCTTGACTCAGCAACTGATGCCTTGCTTGAAAGTGCATCTACTGCATCGTGTGCTACAGACGTTGCTTTTTCAGTCAACGGTGCCTCACTCTCTTTTTGTTTAAGATCAGGTTTCATGTTTGTTTCAGTATTCGGTTTTGTATTTGTTGCAGTAGCCATAATCAATCCTTAATAAATAAAATAAAAAAATTTAACTGGTGCTATAGCAGATGCAACGATTAAACCAACCATTAAAAAATAATTTAACCACTTGATTTTATTGTTTTTATATATTTAAGGTAGGGTGCGTTAGATTAAATAAAAAGCAGCATGAAGTAAGTATTGCTGCTGTGCTAAGTAAATTTTACATGGCTATAAACCTAGGGCCTGTTTACCTTTCGAGATTTAATTTGCAGCAGTCTGTTTGGGATTTAGGCAAGGTAGAGCCTATGTAGTGTGGTTATTCCCCATAAATAGGCGATAACGACGTATAAATGTCAAACAGGCGCTGCCCGAAGGGTTCTGCCTAGGGAGCATTTACTCTTTGTTACTCGGTTTTTACTTAGCCCACTAGGTTACAAACCTCGCGCCGCGATTAAATACCCCCTAGATTGAACAAATTATAATCCTTAAAGGTCAACAGGCCCTAGATTCATTTTTTTGTAATTATTCATTGATTATTCAGTAAGCAAATTATGTAAACCAAACGTTATTAGTATCGCTTTAAAAAAATTTTATCTACTACCTCCACTTTTTCCCACGTAATTCAATCGCTTTGCGTAAAGCCTTATTTTTTCTAGCTTAGCGAGACGTTAAAGCTGGTCAGCTTACTTGACAAAAAGGCTTGTCAAGCCCTAAACTGGAGCACTGTGGTAAAAAGTGGTTTTTAGTGGATCTAACTGGATCAAATTAATCGAAACTCGATTACACAATTTAAAAGTAGGCTTTTTATGTTTCGTGGCGCTAGTTCACTGAGCTTGGATGATAAAGGACGTTTTGCGGTACCGACTAAGTACCGAGACGCTTTGCTGTCTGAAGATCAAGGAACGGTAATATGTACCATTGCGCTAAACGAACCGTGTTTATGGTTGTATCCTCTTGCACAGTGGCAAGAAATAGAAAGCCGCTTATCTAAAATCTCTAATATGAATCCACGCGCTCGCCGAATGCAACGTATGTTGTTAGGTAATGCCACAGAGTATCAACTTGATAAAAATGGTCGAATTTTGCTGGCGCCTTCATTGCGTAGCCACGCAGAACTTGGCAAAAAGATCATGCTAGTTGGTTTAATGAATAAATTTGAAATTTGGGATGAAGCGCGTTGGCACGAACAAATGCGCCAAGACACTGAGTTGGAAAGGCTCGGCGATTTTGAAGCAAACCAAGATTTAGATAATTTCACACTCTAACGGCACTAAAAAAGGCAAACACAAGCTAATGACTGCGCAATTTGAACACGTATCCGTATTAATGGACGAAACCATCGATGCTCTTGCAATTAAGCCAGACGGCATATACATGGATGGTACTTTTGGACGTGGCGGACACTCAGGTCAAATACTTGCTCGACTTGGTGAGCAAGGGCGTTTACAGGCCATTGATCAAGACCCACAAGCAATAAAGTCGGCTGAAAAATTTGCCGATGACGCACGCTTTGCTATAGCTCACACCCGCTTTTCTAACTTATACGATGTTGCAGAGCAAAACGATCTGTTAGGTAAAGTTGATGGCATTTTATTAGATATTGGCGTGTCCTCCCCCCAGCTTGATGACGCAGAGCGTGGCTTTAGCTTTATGAAAGACGGCCCTCTTGATATGCGCATGGACCCAACAAGTGGGCGCAGTGCAGCGCAGTGGCTTGCCGAAGCTGAGCTTGAAGACATTACCCATGTAATTAAAACCTACGGTGAAGAAAAATTTGGTAAGCGTATTGCCCACAAAGTACTTGAGGTAAGAGAGCACACGCCAATTACCACAACCAAGCAACTTGCCGATTTAGTCGATGAAGCGGTGCCCGTTAAAGATAAATTTAAACACCCAGCCACACGTACATTTCAGGCAATCAGAATTTACATAAACAGTGAACTGGAAGAAATTCAAACCGCACTGCAAGCTGCTGTAAAAGTATTAAAGCCAGGTGGACGTTTAGTGGTTATTTCGTTTCATTCACTTGAAGACAGAATAGTGAAGCAATTTATTAGAAAACAGAGTAAGGGAGAAGCGATACCCAGAGGTCTGCCTTTAACCGACGCACAAATAAATAAAAACCTGACGTTAAAAGCAGTGGGTAAAGCTATTAAACCAAGTGCTGAAGAAATAGAGCGTAATCCACGTTCTCGCAGCTCAGTACTTAGGATTGCACAGAGGCTTGGATGAACACTAAAGCGAATCATCGCCAACCCAATTTATTTTTAGAAATATTAAAAGGCCTAGGAGCTAACAAGCTAACCTCGGCCTTGTTGGTTGTGATATTCGCTTCAAGCTTTGCAGTAGTACAGGTTACGCACTCGGCTCGCGCGCAGCTAATTAAGCAAGATACGCTGCTACAAGAGCGAGATGAGCTCGACCTTGAATGGCGTTATTTACTTGTAGAAGAAGAGTTTTATTCGCAGCATGCGCGCATTGAAGAAGTTGCTACCACGCAGCTTCAAATGAAGCGCCCTACCAGTCAGGATGAACAGGTAATAATAATACAATGAGAAATCGCGGCAAAAAACAGGTCAATAACTTAATCACATGGCGCTTTATGTTGGTGTGCACTGTGGTGTTTTTAGTGTTTGTAACACTGGTGTCGCGTGCTGCCTATTTACAAGTTATTGAGCCAGATAAAGCCCGTTCAGAAAGCGATAAACGCACCGTTCGTGTAGAAAAACTACATGTACAACGCGGTATGATCTTCGATCGTCAAGGCAAAGAGCTTGCTGTAAGTGTGCCGGTAGTCAGTGTGTATGCCGATCCTAAAGCATTGCATAAGTCACTTGTTGCTAAAGTTATAAAACAAGCACGTAAAAACGGTGAAGATCATAAAACGCTTGCAGAAAATGCCGCTGAGCTTGATAAGCGTACCTCTGTTTATTATGAAAATGATCTGCGTTGGCGTGAGCTGGCAGATGTTTTACGTATCGATCCTAAAAAAATAAATTCGCGTTTATTAAATGATCCCACCCGTCGTTTTGTGTATTTAAAGCGCCAAGTTACACCGGCTGTTGCCAACTACATTAGCCAATTACGCTTACCTGGTATTCATTTGTTAGATGAGTCTAAACGTTATTACCCCGCGGGAGAGGTAACGGCCCACATTATTGGTTTTACAAATATTGATGGGAAAGGCATAGAAGGCATTGAAAAACTCTACGAAAATGCCTTAACAGGCGAAGAAGGCCGTCGCACTATTCGTAAAGATGCCCAAGGCCGCGAAGTTGAAGTATTAGATGAGCGTGAGCGTGTAGAGCCTGAAAATATTCAGCTGAGTATTGATCAACGTATTCAAGCAATTGCTTATAAAGCAGTAAAATCTGCTGTACTTACATATAAAGCGACATCGGGGTCGGCCATGGTGGTTGATGTTAAAACCGGTGAAGTTTTGGCCATGGTAAATAGCCCATCATTTAATCCAAATAATTTGAACGATGCACAACCACATAAACGCCGTAACCGCGCAATTACCGATTTGTTTGAACCAGGCTCAACCGTTAAGCCACTAGCCATTTTAGCTGGGCTAGACTACGGCGCAATTAAAGCCGACGACACCATTGATACCTACCCAGGTTGGATGCGTTTAGGCGGCAGTTTAGTAAAAGATACCCGTAACCACGGTGAAATGACGCTTCGCGAAATTTTAAAGTATTCATCAAACATGGGCGTGGCGAAGGTAACGCAGCAAGTACCTAAAGATTACTTAGTTGGCTTATATCAAAAAGTGGGCTTTGGTAGCGATACCGGTACAGGCATGGTTGGCGAAAGTAGTGGTTTATTTTATCCAAACCGCCGCTGGTCTGACTTTGAAATTGCCACGTTATCGTTTGGTTATGCTATTTCGGTAAGTACGGCGCAAATGGCCCGTTTTTACACCATGTTAGGCGCCGGTGGGATTAATCGTCCGTTAACGATTTTAAAGCAAGACGGTGTGCCAGAAGGCGAGCGTATTTTTAAACAAAAAGACGTAGAAGCCGTTGTTCACATGATGGAAAGCGTGTTTGAAAAAGACGGTACAGCCCGAAACATAAAAGTAGATGGCTATCGCGCGGCAGGCAAAACCGGTACTTCTAAAAAGGCGGTTGCTGGTGGTTACGGTGATGAATACGTAGGTTATTTTGCAGGTGTAGCACCGGCAAGTAATCCACGCTTGGCTGTGGTAGTGATGATAAATGAGCCCGGTGGCGATGTGTACTATGGAGGTGCCACCGCAGGCCCTGCATTTGCAGAAATCGTCTCTAACGCATTAAGAATATTAAACGTAGCCCCTGATAAGGAAGAAGTGGCTTACGTAAAAGGTAAAGATAACGATGCGTGATTTAAAGGCTATTTTAAAATACATCGACATAGATGCACCTTCGCAGCTAGTTAAAGATTTACGCCTTGATAGCCGTGATGTAACGCCAGGCGATGTATTTGTGGCTATAAAAGGCCATGCGCTTGATGGCGGACAGTTTATTGCCAAAGCAATTGAAAACGGCGCTACAGCCATTATTGCCGATAGACTGTGCGAATTTGATGTCACTTTTGAGCCACTGTATTTAGTAACTGAGCTTGATAAAAAACTCCCAGAGCTAGCGAGTCAATTTTATCAAAACCCAAGCCAATCTCTCGATTTAATTGGTGTAACGGGCACTAATGGCAAATCTACAACAACGGCTATGATGGCGCATTTAGCGCAGTTTTGTAGTACCCCTTCGGCCATTATAGGCACATTAGGTTATGGCCACCCCGATACACTTACGCCACTTATTAATACCACGCCTTCGGCTGTTGACTTGCAGCACATATTGCATGACTTAAAACAGCAGCATAAAAAGCTTGTGGCGATGGAGGTTTCATCGCACGGATTAGTGCAACAACGTGTGGCACAATGCCAATTTAAAGCGGCGGTATTTACTAATTTATCGCGCGATCACCTTGATTATCACGGCGATATGACAAGTTATGGCGACGCTAAGCTTATGCTGTTTCGCGATTTTGACCCACAGCTAGTGGTGCTAAATCAAGACGATGGGCAAGCAGAGCAATGGCTTGAAAAATACAGTTTTAATAATCTCATTTGTTATGGTCGTAAAAATTTAGCACCTAAAAATGCACAGTATGTGTATTTTTCTGATGTTGAATATTCTAAAAATGGTATTTCGGCGCAATTGAGCACAAGTTGGGGTGATATTAGCGTAACATCGCCTCTATTTGGTGAGTTTAACTTATATAATTTAACTGCGGCACTGGCAACATTGTTGGGGCTCGGTTATCCGCTTGAGCAGTTAGCCGCCGGATGCGCGCATTTGCACCCCGTTGCTGGGCGTATGCAAGCGTTTAGCGAAGTTAATTTACCTACGTGCGTTGTTGATTACGCCCATACGCCTGATGCGCTTGCTCTGGCTTTACAAGCATTGCAAAAGCATGTGCCTGGTGGGGTTAGTTGTGTTTTTGGTTGTGGCGGCGACAGAGATAAAGGCAAGCGTGCCTTAATGGCGCAAGCGGCAGAGCAAAATGCAGATAAGGTTATTGTTACCAGCGACAATCCGCGTTCAGAAAACCCAGATGCTATTTTAGCAGATGTGGCAGCGGGTTTATCGCAGCCTGAAAAAGCCCATTTAGAGGCTGACAGAGCAAAAGCCATTCGCTATGCAATAGAAAATGCAAATGCGGATGACGTAATTTTAATTGCCGGCAAAGGCCACGAGGATTACCAAATTATTGGCGATCAACGTATCGACTTTTGCGATCGCAGTTATGTAAAAGAACAACTAAAAAAAGCAGTAAGAGGGATAACTCAATGATCCCAATGGACTTTGATTGGCTGGCAAATGTGCTAGCAACCGATTATCTAGGTGATAATCTCAATGTAGTAAATATTAATACCGATACCCGCAGTATTTGCGACGGAGAGGTGTTTTTAGCTTTAAAAGGGCCTAATTTTGATGGCCATAAATTTATTGCTGACGCTAAACAAAAAGGCGCTATTGGCGTTATTGTTCAGCATAAAGTAGATGTAGATATTGTGCAGTTTGTTGTTAGCGATACCCGTATTGCATTAGGTAATATAGGTGCGGCGGTTATGGCGCAGGTTAACCCAAAAACCATTGCCATTACGGGCAGCGTGGGTAAAACAACGGTAAAAGAAATGTGCGCCGCTATTTTATCGGTGCACGGAGATGTGCTTGCTACAAAAGGTAATTTTAATAACGATATTGGCGTACCGCTAACGCTATTACGTTTAGAGCCGCAGCACCGTTTTGCTGTTATAGAGCTTGGCGCTAATCATTTAGGCGAAATTGCTTACACTACCGCCATGGCAAAACCCGATGTAGCTGTGGTGTGTAATGTGGCCGCAGCGCATTTAGAAGGCTTTGGTAGCCTAATGGGGGTTGCTAAGGCAAAAGGTGAGATTTTTGATGGCCTAAAAGACGATGGCGTTGCCATTGTTAACTGCGATAGCGAATTTAGTCAATACTGGCTTGATAAATTAAAAGGGCGCACTGTTAAGTGTTTTTCAAGTACTGAAAAACTTGATATTTGGGCTGAAAATATCAGCCTAGACGAAAACGCTCGCGCAAGCTTTTTATTGTGTACACAAGATCAAAAAGTACCAGTAACGCTTGCTCTTCCAGGTAAGCACAACGTGAGCAATGCGCTTATTGCCGCGGCTTTAACCAGTGAGTTTGATGTATCACTTGAAGAGATAGCCACCGCACTTGCCACCATGGGCGATGTTAAGGGGCGGGTAAATTTAATAAAAGTAAGTGATTCACTGACCGTTATTGATGATACCTACAATGCAAATGTTAAGTCGGTAAAAGCAGCAATTGATTTATTAAGTGATATTCAAGGGCACCGTATTTTAGCACTGGGCGATATGGGAGAGCTTGGTGAACAAGCCAGAACTTATCATCAAGAAGTAGGCGAATACGCCAAACAACAAGGCATTGATGAGCTGTATACGCTGGGTGTGTTAAGTAAATACGCAAGCGATGTATTTGATAAGCCAAACCGTCATTTTTCTAACCGCGAAGAGATGCTCAAGCAAATTCAAACCAGTCTTAATAACACAAACAACAAAACCACGCTTGTGGTGAAAGGATCGCGCAGTTCTCGCATGGAATTATTAGTAACCGATTTAGTAAATGGCCAGCAACAAGCCATCAATGGAGTATCATAATGTTAGTTTGGCTGGCAGAGTATTTAACCCAATATTACAGTGGCTTTAATGTTTTTTCGTATTTAACCCTACGTGCCATTTTAGGCATATTAACAGCGTTAATGATGTCGCTTTATTTTGGCCCTAAGCTCATTCGTTCGTTACAAAAAATGCAAATTGGCCAGGTAGTGCGTGATGATGGCCCCGAATCTCACTTATCTAAAAAAGGTACTCCTACTATGGGAGGCTTACTTATTTTAGGCGCCATATTTACCAGCACCTTATTATGGGCTGATTTATCAAACAAATACGTATGGGCAACCTTATTTGTAATTGGCTCATTAGGTTTAGTGGGCTTTATAGATGACTACCGCAAAGTAATACGTAAAGACCCTAAAGGGTTAATTGCTAAATGGAAGTATTTTTGGCAATCGGTTATTGCTCTAGTGGTGGCAACTGCGCTGTATGCAACGAGTACACAAGCGTCAGAAACCTCACTCGTGGTGCCATTTTTTAAAGATGTATTGCCACAACTAGGCTTGTTTTACATTGTAATTACTTACTTTGCATTAGTGGGCACTTCAAACGCGGTAAACCTGACTGATGGCTTAGATGGCCTGGCGATTGTGCCGACTATTTTAGTGGCGGCAGCACTTGCCATAATTGCTTATTTAACCGGTAATATTAACTTTTCGGCTTACTTACATATCCCGCATTTACCGCTTGCTAGTGAGCTGGTGGTTGTGTGTACCGCTATTGTTGGCGCAGGGTTAGGCTTTTTATGGTTTAACACATACCCAGCACAAGTGTTTATGGGTGATGTAGGGTCGCTGGCACTTGGCGGCGCGCTGGGCATTATTGCTATTTTAGTACGCCAAGAGCTACTGCTTATTATTATGGGCGGTGTGTTTGTAATGGAAGCTTTATCGGTAATTTTACAAGTGGGCTCATACAAATTACGCGGACAGCGCATTTTTAGAATGGCGCCGATTCATCATCATTACGAGCTAAAAGGTTGGCCAGAGCCACGTGTTATTGTGCGCTTTTGGATAATTTCAATTGTGCTAGTACTTGCTGGCCTTGCGACATTAAAGATTCGATAAATGCAGTATTTAAACGAGATAAAAAACAAACATATAACAGTGCTCGGACTCGGTGTAACCGGTCTGGGCATTGTGCGTTTTTTATTATCTCATGGTTTTGCACCAAAGGTCGTTGATAGCCGGGTTGCGCCACCAGGTATGGATTGGCTTAGCGAGCATGCTCCTGAGCTTAATACGCATTTTGGTGATTTAGCTAGCGCCGCGCTTTGTAAAACCGACATGATCATCATAAGCCCCGGGCTTAGCTTAAAAATTCCCGCAATTGCTCAAGCAATAGAGTCAGGCATTGAAGTAATTGGTGATGTAGAGCTATTTGCTCGTATAAATACAAAACCGGTTGTTGCTGTTACAGGCTCTAATGGTAAATCAACCGTTGTTACCTTAGCCTACGAGGTATTAAAAGCAGCAGGTTATAAGGTGGCATTAGGTGGCAATATTGGCACTGCGGTATTGGATTTACTAAGTGATGATTTTGACGTGTATGTGCTGGAGCTTTCGAGTTTTCAGCTAGATACCTGCTCAAGCTTAAAACCAATAAGCGCAGCGGTATTAAATATATCTGAAGATCATTTAGATCGTTACGACAGCTACCAAGCCTATATCGACTCTAAATTAAGCATTTATAACAATGCTGAGCTTTTAGTAACCAACGCAGATGATATTCAAACTAAGCCTATTAGTCGCGCTTTAGCGCCGCAAATGAGCTTTGGCATCGACCACGGTGATTATCACTTAGCTGAGAGCAATAATGAGCTGCATTTTATAGTAAAAGGCGAGGCGTACTTACCTGTTAGCACGCTTGCGGTCGTTGGTAAGCACAATTACTTAAATACACTTGCGGTTATGGCGTTATTAAGCCCGTTTGATATTAGTAAAGAACAGTACGCAGCGGCGCTTTCTCAATTCAATGGTTTAGCGCACCGTTGCCAGTTTGTTGATGAGCAACATGGTGTTCAATACTTTAACGACTCTAAAGCCACCAATGTTGGCGCCACTATAGCGGCAATAGATAGTTTGGCCTCAGATCACGAAAACCTGATTGTTATAGCCGGTGGTGATGCTAAAGGCGCTGATTTAAGTGCGTTAAAGCCATATATAAAAAGTCATGTAAAAGCGCTTGTATGCTTTGGTAAAGATGCAGCAGAGCTTGCTGCTTTAACGAGTAAATCGCACTTGGTAAACACAATGCAAGAGGCGGTATCGCTCGCTAAAGTACTTAGCAAGCGCGGTGACATTGTATTACTTGCGCCTGCCTGTGCCAGCATTGATATGTATAACAACTACATGCAACGCGGTGATGACTTTGTGCAATGTGTAATGGAAGGGCAATTATGATTGCCTTTGCCGATTTAAAAGAAACACTCACCCCAAAACCCTCAGCACAGCTTTACGATGTGCCACTGCTTTATTGCATGTTAATGCTTATAGGGGTGGGTTTTATAATGGTGACCAGCGCCTCAATGCCCACAGCCGAAAGGCTGTTTGATAACTCATACCATATTACCATTCGCCACAGCATGTTTTTAGCGATGGCATTTGTTTTATTTTGGATTGCTGCCAGCGTGCCTATGGATTGGTGGAAACGCTCAAACCCGTATTTGTTGCTGCTTGGTATGGTGCTACTTATTGCTGTGTTAATAATAGGCCGCGAAGTCAACGGCGCTAAGCGTTGGATACCCATTGGACCTGTTGGTTTTCAGGTAGCCGAGGCCGCTAAATTATACTTTTTCAGTTATATAGCAGGCTACTTGGTAAGAAAGCGCGAAGAAGTACAAGAAAATATTAAAGGCTTTGCTAAGCCTATCGCTGTATTTGCGGTCTATGCCTTACTTATTTTACTACAACCCGATTTAGGAACCGTGGTGGTTATGTTTGTAACAACTGTGGGGTTGTTATTTTTGGCCGGCGCAAAGTTATGGCAATTTTTTGTACTTATTTTAACGGGCGTAGGGCTTGTTGTATTACTGATTATTGTAGAGCCATACAGAATGGCGCGAGTGGTGGGCTTTTTAGACCCTTGGGAAGACCCATTTGGTAAAGGGTATCAGTTAGTGCAGTCGCTTATGGCCTACAGCCAAGGTGGCTGGTTTGGCCAAGGGTTAGGTAACAGCGTGCAAAAGTTACAGTATTTACCCGAGGCGCATAACGATTTTATTTTTGCCGTTATAGGTGAAGAGCTAGGCCTTGTAGGTGTAGCAAGTATTTTATGTGTGTTGGCTGTGTTTGTATTTAGGGCGCTTTTAATAGGCCAACAAGCTTTAAAATGTGGCAAAGAATACGAAGGCTATTTTGCGTTTGCTATTGGCATTTGGTTTGCGTTTCAAACCATGGTTAATGTAGGCGCCAGTGCGGGGTTATTACCGACCAAAGGGTTAACCTTGCCGTTTATTTCGTATGGTGGTTCAAGTTTATTAATAATGACGATTGCCACCGGCATTTTATTGCGTGTTGATTTTGAAACTAAAATGGCAACCAAACAAGCCACCTCACGCGGAGGTAAGCGATGAGTAAAAAATTAGTAGTTGTGGCCGGTGGTACAGGTGGGCATATATTCCCAGGTATTGCTGTAGCCGATTATTTAAAAGAGCAAGGCTGGCAAGTAAGCTGGATAGGCACGCCAGATAGAATGGAAGCGGATGTTGTACCAAAGCATAACATTGAGATTGATTTTATTAATGTAAAAGGCGTACGCGGCAATGGCTTAAAGCGTCTTATTAAAGCCCCATTCATGGTACTTAATGCAATATTGCAGGCGCGTAAGGTATTGAAATATCAGCAACCAGATGTAGTGCTTGCTATGGGTGGCTATGTAACCGGGCCAACCGGCATTGCCGCTAAAAGTTTAGGCATTCCACTGGTGATTCATGAGCAAAATGCAGTGGCAGGAATGAGCAACAAGTGGTTGGCAAAATTTGCTAACAGAGTACTTGCTGCGTTTCCAAGCGCCTTTGCACCAGGGCAAGCTGAATTAGTCGGTAACCCAGTACGTGCAAGCGTTGCTAATGTAGCTAAACGTGATGTTTCAAGCCCTATTAATATTTTAGTGGTGGGAGGCTCGCTAGGCGCACAAGTGCTTAACCAAACACTGCCAGAGGCGTTTAATTTACTTGCTAAAACAGCGCCAATTAAAATGTGGCACCAAACAGGTAAAGGCCATATTGAGGGCGTGAAAAGTGAGTATGCGAAAAGCAACATTGCAGATGAAGACCTAAAAGTTGCTGAATTTATAGATGATATGGACGCCGCCTACGCGTGGGCCGATATTGTTATTTGCCGTGCTGGTGCACTGACTGTTAGTGAAATTGCCGCCGCGGGTAAAATGGCTGTGTTTGTGCCGTTTCCACATGCGGTAGACGATCATCAAACCGCCAACGCAAAATATTTAGTAACCGCAAATGGCGCGCTTTTAATGCCTCAGCCGCAGTTTAATAAAGATTCAATAGTTGAGCTATTAAACCCGTATTTGGCAAAGCCTATATTAATTAAACAAATGGCCAGCAATGCTAAGCAGCAAGCCATTTTAGATGCCACAGCAAGCGTTGCTTCGCACTGTGAGCAAGTAACAAATAAGAGAAAATAAGTGAAAGATAAGTCAATACAAGAACAACAAACTCGACCTGCTATGCGTCGAATAGAAACCATCCATTTTATTGGTATTGGTGGTGCGGGTATGGGCGGCATTGCTGAAGTACTGGCTTTTGAAGGCTACCGCATTACAGGCTCAGATATAGCGCACAGCGCAATGACCGAACGCTTAATTAAAGCCGGTGCAGAAGTATTTATAGGCCATCACGAAAACAACGTAAAAGATGCCAATGTAGTTGTTGTTTCAAGTGCTATTGATGAAACAAACCCTGAGATTATTGCTGCAAAAGCAGCGCGTATACCGGTAGTTCGCCGTGCAGAAATGCTTGCCGAATTAATGCGTTTTCGCCATGGCATTGCCATTGCGGGCACACATGGTAAAACCACAACAACCAGTTTAATTGCCAGCATTTATGCTCAGGCAGGGCTTGATCCTACTTTTATTATTGGTGGCTTATTAAATAGCGCGGGCAGTAACGCAAAAGTGGGCAAGAGCGACTTTTTAATTGCTGAGGCAGATGAAAGCGATGCATCGTTTTTGCATTTACAGCCTATGGTATCGGTGATCACCAATATTGAAGAAGATCACATGGAAACCTATGGCGGCAGCCTTGAGAAAATGAAAGACACTTATGTGGACTTTATTCATAACCTGCCATTTTATGGCTTAGCCGTAGTGTGCATAGACTCGCAAGTAGCAAGTGAGCTGATCCCGCGTTTTGGTCGCCCTGTGATCACGTATGGCGAGTCAAAAGATGCCGACTACCGCATGAGCGATTTTAGCCAATCAGCAAGTACTTGTACTTTTACAGTGACACATAAAAGCGGTGAAAGCTTAAGTGCAACGCTTAATATGCCAGGTAAGCACAACGCACTTAATGCCACGGCGGCAATTGCAGTGGCTAAAGATCAAAACATTGCTAACCACGCAATTTTAGAGGCGCTGCAAAAATTTGAAGGCATAGGACGACGCTTCCAGCATTATGGCAATTTTGAAAATGAGCGCGGCAATGTCATGCTGGTGGATGATTACGGACATCACCCATCAGAAGTTGCTGCCACCATTGCAGCGGTACGCGAAGGCTGGCCAGAAAAGCGTTTAGTTATGGTTTATCAACCACACAGGTTTACCCGTACACGCGATTTATACGAAGACTTTGTAAAAGTATTAGCAGATGTAGATCAACTTTTATTACTAGATGTGTACAGTGCCGGCGAAGAGCCTATTGTTGGCGCAGACAGTAAAAGCCTGTGCCGCAGCTTACGTCAGCGCGGAAAAGAGCCTCTACATGTAGCAACGAGCGCAGAGCTTGCTGGTGTGCTGGCCGATAACTTACAAAATAACGACTTAGTTTTAACGCAAGGCGCTGGTAATATAGGACAATTGGTTAAAACATTAGCGGCAACAGGTATGTCGGTGGAAAAATTAAAGCAAGGTGAAGTATGACGCAAGAAAACGCGCAATTTGGTAAAGTAGCAGTACTGCTTGGGGGTAACTCAGCAGAGCGCGAAGTGTCACTACGTTCAGGGCAAGCGGTGCTTAATGCACTACAAAATGCCGGTGTTGATGCCATTGCTTTTGACCCGCAAAATCGCTCTTTGTGGGAGCTAAAAGAATTACAGGTCGATCGTGTTTTTATTGCTTTGCATGGCCGTGGTGGCGAAGATGGGACAGTGCAAGGCGCGCTTGAATTTATGAACTTGCCATACACGGGCAGCACTGTATTAGGCTCAGCCTTGGCAATGGATAAAGTACGTTGTAAGCACTTATTTAAATCTGCAGGGCTAAGTACAGCGCCTTATGCAGTTGTTGATGCTAAAAAAGGCTTTGATGCAAAAGCTATTATGGATGAGTTTAAAAAAGTAATGGTGAAGCCATCGCACGAAGGCTCAAGCATAGGTATGGCGCAAGCAAGTACCGCTCAAGAGCTTGAAGATGCTCTTACACATGCTTTTAAGTTTGATAGCCAAGTGTTAGTAGAGCAGTGGATAACCGGACGCGAATTTACCGTGACTGTATTAGGCGATGAAGTACAGCCTGTGATTGAAATGACGACTCCAAATGGTTTTTACGATTACCAAGCTAAGTATCAATCAAATACAACACAGTATCATTGCCCTGCAGATTTATCGGCGCAAGATACACAGCACTTACAGGCTATCTCGTTAGAGGCGTTTGATTTAGTGGGTGCAAGCGGCTGGGGCCGTGTAGATGCCATGCAAGATGAGCAGGGGAACTTTTATTTATTAGAAGTAAATACAGTCCCTGGCATGACCGAAAAATCGCTGGTGCCTATGGCGGCAAAAGCAAACGGGGCAACATTTGAGCAATTAGTTGTTCGCATTTTGGGGCAAACGCTTTAATATGCATCCCCTTTTAGAAAAAGCTCAACAGTTAAAACAGCAACTTAACTTTAATTGGTCGCTAATTTTTGGTGTGAGCTTTTTTCTGGTGGTAGTGATTGGGCTCGTGCAAATAACTACCGGTGTATCTGATTGGCTAGTAGAGAACAAAGATGCACAAATAAAGCACTTAACAGTGCTAGGAAAGCCCAAATACACTGACGAAAAGGCCATAATAAAAGCAATAAAAAAGGCCGATTTAAGCAGTTTTTTTGAGCTAGATGTAAAACGCGTACAGCAACTGGTAAAAGATTTACCTTGGGTTGCAACCGTATCGGTACGCAAGCAATGGCCCGATACAATACAAGTGTACGTAGTTGAACACGAAGCCGTAGCCCATTGGAATAGCGATTTACTGCTAAACCAAAGTGGCGATGCCTTTGAAGCAAGTAGCGATAAACTCGCCAATGATTTACCGCAACTTTACGGCCCAGAAGGCAGCGAAAAAGAAGCGTGGATTGCCTTTAAGCAGTTTGACGAAATGCTAAAGGTAAATGCATTAACGTTAAAAAGCTTAGCCCTTTCGGAGCGTTTTTCGTGGCAGTTATGGTTAGATAATGGTGTGCGCTTAAATTTAGGGCGCAAAGACAAAGCAAAGCGAGTACAGCGGTTTATAGATGTGTACCCGCGCATGGAAAAGCGTGCAGATGCACAAATAGATGCAATAGATTTACGCTATGATACCGGCCTTGCAGTTAGCTATAAGCCTGTGCAAGAACAGCAATTACAAAATAAGAGTAAGGCATGACTAAGTCAGCAGAAAGAAACCTAGTGATTGGATTAGACGTTGGTACCTCAAAAGTGGTGGCCACGGTAGGTGAAATCACCGCAGATAACAAGCTCAGCATTGTTGGTGTGGGCAGCCAAGTATCTCATGGTATGGATAAAGGCGGCGTTAACGATTTAAACTTAGTGTCTGAGTCGATTCGCCGAGCAATAGATGAAGCCGAGTTAATGGCCGATTGTCGTATTAGCTCAGTGTACTTAGGGATTTCTGGCAAGCACATACAATGTCAAAACGAAAGCGGCGTGGTTGCTATCAATAATACAGAAGTAACCGATGAAGACATTGAAAATGTAATTCATATAGCGCGCTCTGTGCCTATTTCGGCCGAGCGTAAAATGCTGCATGCATTACCGCAAGAATACAGCATTGATATGCAAGAGGGCATTAAAAACCCCCTTGGGATGAGCGGTGTACGTATGGAAGCACGTGCACACATTATTACTTGCTCAAACGACATGGCTAAAAACATTGAAAAATGTGTTGAGCGCTGTGGTTTAGAGGTTGATCAGCTTATATTTACCGCACTTGCATCGTGTTACTCGGTTTTAACCGATGACGAAAAAGAGCTTGGTGTAGCGGTACTTGATATTGGTGGTGGTACAATGGATATCACTATTTATATTAACGGGGCATTACGCCATTCTTCGGTTATCCCAGTGGCGGGTAATCAAGTAACCGGTGATATTGCAAAAATATTTCGTACACCTATATCACATGCTGAGTCACTCAAAGTACAATATGCATGTGCAAGTAGCCAAATGGCCAGTAACGAAGACACCATAGAAGTACCAAGTGTAGGCGGGCGACCAGCACGATTAATGTCGCGCCATACTTTATCTGAAGTGGTAGAGCCTCGTTTTAGAGAATTATTTGAATTAGCGATGGAAGAAATTCGTCGCTCAGGTTTAGAAGACCAAATTGCGGCAGGCCTCGTTATTACAGGCGGGACTGCTAAAATGACTGGCGCAATGGAAGTGGCTGAAGACATTTTCCAAATGCCAGTGAGAATAGGCAAACCAATCGGGATAGTTGGTTTGACAGACTACGTAGACGATCCTTCGTACGCAACCGCTGTAGGTTTGTTACAATACGGGCGCACTATGCAATCGATGAATGCACAAAAGTCGAAAGCAGAGGATAATAATAATTGGTGGAACCGCATTACTAAATGGTTCCAAGGCGAGTTTTAAAGTACTCAAGTCGGAGAGTAAACATGTTTGATATGATGGAACAACACAGCGAAGAAGCTGTAATTAAGGTAATTGGCGTGGGCGGTGGCGGCGGTAACGCTGTTGAGCACATGGTAAAACAACAAATAGAAGGCGTGCGCTTTATAGCCGCAAATACGGATGCACAAGCATTACGTAATTCCGCTGCCGATATTACCGTACAACTAGGCACGCAAATAACCTCAGGGTTAGGTGCAGGTGCAAACCCAGAAGTAGGCCGCGAATCGGCTGAAGAAGATGCAGAAACAATCCGTGCCAGCCTTGAAGGCGCAGATATGGTATTTATTGCTGCCGGCATGGGTGGTGGTACAGGTACAGGTGCTGCACCAGTGGTTGCTAAAATTGCCAAAGAATTAGGTATTTTAACGGTTGCTGTAGTAACGCGTCCTTTTGACTTTGAAGGCAAAAAGCGCGCAGCAGCTGCTGAACAAGGCATTAACGAATTGTCAGAAATTGTAGACTCACTTATTACAATTCCGAACAATAAATTGCTTAAAGTTTTAGGTAAAGGGACTACACTATTAGATGCCTTCGCTAAAGCAAACGATGTACTTTTTGGTGCTGTTCAAGGTATTGCGGAGCTAATTACACGTTCTGGTTTAATTAACGTGGATTTCGCCGACGTACGTACCGTAATGTCAGCAATGGGTACTGCCATGATGGGCACAGCCTCTGCATCAGGCCCAGATCGTGCTCAAGAAGCTGCAGAAGCGGCTATCTCAAGCCCATTACTAGAAGACGTTGATTTAACCGGTGCTAAAGGTATTTTGGTTAATATTACCGCGGGTATGGACATTGCGATTGAAGAATTTGAAATTGTGGGTAACCACGTTAAAGCGCTAGCGTCTGAAAATGCAACCGTGGTTGTGGGTGCAGTTATTGACCCAGAAATGAGCGACGAGTTACGTGTAACCGTTGTTGCTACGGGGTTAGGCGGCGATCGTCGTCCGCAGTTTGGTATTGTTGATAACGGCTTTAAAAAGGCATCAGGTTCTGATGTAGCAAGTTCATCAAACCAATCTAGCAGCATGTACGTACCAAGCTTTGCAAGCCAAGGCACAAGCATTGAAGAAACGACGCCAAGCACGCAAGTAGAAAGCAAAGAACAAGCGCCATCTACAAGCTCAAGCAACACGGCAAGTTCATCAGCGCAAAACAGTAAAAAAGCGGATAAATCAGAAGGCGGAGATTATTTTGATATTCCGGCTTTTTTACGTAAGCAGGCTGATTAACATTTACTAATGCTTTTGTTTGAAATATGTACAAATATTGAAAGGCAAAAGGATTTATGTTAAACTCCGCCGTCTAACTGTAACTGATTTAAAAGTGAGCGAACCTATGATTAAACAGCGTACGATTGCACAAGTAGTCAAAGCCATAGGAATTGGACTTCATAAAGGTGAGAAGGTCACAATAACTCTCCGACCTGCGAGCGCAAATACCGGGATTGTATTTCGTCGTGTCGACCTTGATCCGGTTGTTGATTTTGAAACAACACCTGAAGCCGTTGGTGATACGCAGCTGTGTACCTGTTTAATTAACAAAGATGGCGTTCGCTTATCAACGACTGAGCACCTAATTGCAGCGGTTGCTGCAATGGGTATTGATAATTTAATTGTTGAATTAGACAGCTCAGAAGTGCCGATTATGGATGGTAGTGCATTACCGTTCATTTATTTGTTACAAAAAGGCGGCATTGAAGAGCAAAATGTTGCGAAACGCTTTATTCGTATAAAAGAAAAAGTACGTATTGAAGAAGGTGATAAATGGGCCGAAGTAGAACCATATGATGGTTTTCACATCGACTTTGAAATTGCCTTTGATCACCCGGCCATTAATGAAAGCCGCCAGCGCATTGGTTTAGATATTACTGCGCAAAGCTTTACTGAAGAAATTAGCCGTGCACGTACGTTTGGTTTTATGAAAGACATTGAATACATGCATGCTAATAACCTAGCACTTGGTGGCAGCATGGACAGCGCAGTAGTACTTGATGACTTTAAAGTACTAAACCCAAATGGTTTGCGCTACAGCGATGAATTTGTAAAACACAAAATATTAGACTGTGTGGGCGACATGTTTATGACAGGTCATAACCTACTAGGTAAAGTAACGGCTTATAAATCGGGTCACGATTTAAATAATAAGTTACTTCGCAAAATTATGGCAACAGAGTCAGCATGGGAGTGGGCAACATTTGAAACGCCTGTTACGATGCCTGCACCCGGCCTTGAATTAGCGACGGCTTAATTTAGTATTTTTTAAAAATACACGCTCACAAACAGTTATAAAAAATGACGCTTAATAGCGTCATTTTTTTTGCCTTAAATTAGCGAGTTGCAGCTAATTACTATTAATTTTTAATAATTAACGCGCAGCTTAAAGCGCTAAAATTGCTGGTAACTGTGCCAGTTCAGTTATGGTGTAGGTTGGGCTTATGCCTGCTGGTAACTGCTCGCTTGGGTGCTGTAGCCAACAGGTATCAATACCGGCATTATTGCCTCCTAAAATATCGCTAGAGGCAGTGTCGCCCACCATTAATATTTTGCTTTTGTCTGGGTTACCCATAAGCTCAAATGTGTGCTCAAAAATAGCCTTGTTAGGCTTAGCAATGCCTACCAGTTCCGAAATAACCAGCCAATCAAACATATTTTCAAGGCCGGTATGCGCTAGGCGCAGGGCTTGCAAACGTGCAAAGCCATTAGTAATAATACCCAATTGTGCATGCGGTTTTAGTGCATTTAGTAAATCGATTGCGCCGGGGAGTGGTTCACAAATTTGTGCCATAGCATCTAAAAATGCATCGTTTAGCTCCTTAGCGGGTACCCCTAATTTTACAGCCCACTCGTTAAAGCGGGTTACTTGTAAGTAATCGGCGCTAATTTTTCCATCTTGATAATCTATCCACAGCTGCTTATTAGTTTTTTGGTAATGGATGTAATCAGCTTGAGTAAACTCAATGTTGTACGCTTTAAACATGCGGGTCATTCCCGCTAAAATATCAAACCTGAATAGTGTTTCGTCTGCATCAAACAGTACATAACTGTATTTCATTAATTTTCCTGATAAAGGCTAGGGTGTAAAAAAGGAGTCATAGCTAAGGTAAGCGCTTGGGTGTAGGTGCTTTGACGAGTGGCATGGTTGTTTGTGAGAAGCCCTATCGCGCCGCCTTTTTGCTTAACATTATGGGTGTTAAATGCTTTATCCATCACATCGCCAAGCTCTTCTCCGCTTAGCAGCGCGTTATATAACACTTGCGGTAACGGCAGGTTACTGCTGCGCCCTATCGCTTGCTCAGAGCCATTATTAATAACAACATAGGCAAAGGTTGCAGCACCATAGCTAAATTGCTCTGCACCGCCTTCCATTGCACAGTAGTAATCTGCTTGGTACATGTTTTTACAATAAGTAACTCGGTTTTGTGCGCCTATACGGGTTTGTTCCTCGCCAATTGGTTGATCGGGAACATTTGAGGGAGCATCAACGCCTTGGCAATCAATTTCATAACTAGGAAAGTACATTGCAAAAATATGTTTTGCAGCGTTAATTTTTACTGGGTTTTTAGAGCCCACAATAATTTTTAATGAGTGCGACACGTTTTCCCTCACTGTTAGCAAAAGCAGCAGTGTACGTCAGAAGTGTAAATCATAAAAGAGGGGCTAAATGGGTATATCTAAAGGGGCTAGGTTTTCAAGAGCACGCTTTTTAACAATAATGTCTTTAATTAGCGGAGTAAGCACCAGCTCCATTGCTAAACCCATTTTACCGCCTGGCACCACAAGGGTATTTATACGTGACATAAAGCTGCCTTCAATCATCTGTAAATAATACGGAAAATCAACGTCATCAATTCCTCTAAAGCGAATAACCACAAAGCTTT
Organism: Pseudoalteromonas sp. S327; assembly: GCF_005886415.1. Taxonomy (NCBI): domain Bacteria; kingdom Pseudomonadati; phylum Pseudomonadota; class Gammaproteobacteria; order Alteromonadales; family Pseudoalteromonadaceae; genus Pseudoalteromonas; species Pseudoalteromonas sp. S327. Next base: position 111,278 of record NZ_PNDP01000033.1, read on the forward strand.
CATCTAGCGAAGGAATATCTTTTGCGCTAAATGGGTTTGACGTATCAACCGTTGGCACACGTTGAAAGTTAATATGGGTGCGCGAAAACTGCGGTGTGATGTGGTTAATGTAGTCATCCATACTGCGTACAATGGAGTCCATTACTTTTTCGCGAGAGTGGCCGCGGTCTTGCGTATCGCGGATCAATTTTTGGATCCATTCAAGGTTAATAATAGGCACCATGCCTATAAGTAGATCCACGTGCTTAGCTACATCATGATCTTGATCAACCACGCCACCGTGCAAGCCTTCGTAAAACATTAAATCAGTGTTTGTTTCAAGATCTTGCCAAGGGGTAAACGTCCCCGGTAATTGATTATAAGGTACAGCTTCATCAAAGGTATGTAAGTATCGGCGCAATTTGCCTTGGCCTGTTTCGCCGTAGGTACCAAATAAGGTTTCTAATGCGCCAAAGTCATTGGCTTCACGGCCAAAATAACTTATGTGTTTACCTTCTTGTTGTGCTTCGCGTACTTTTTTATCCATTTCTGGGCGCGTGTAACGATGAAAGCTATCTCCTTCGATAAAAGCCGCATCAATGTTGAGGCTACGAAAAATATGTTTAATTGCATTGGTGGTAGTGGTAGTTCCCGCACCCGACGAACCTGTAATAGCAATGATAGGATGTTTAGCTGACATGTATTTTCTCTTTTTTAGGACCAAGTTAGTTATAAAGAGTTGACTGACTTAGGTCAAGTGACGCCATCGGCAAATAACGTTATCATGAGGTGCTTAAAAATAAAACGAGAGAAAGCATGAAACTTATTAAACCATGGCTTGGGCTAGTCTCTTTAGCGGCGCTAAGCCTTGCTACAGCGCAGGCTAGCATGCCTAAAAGCCAAATATTACTTGCTGATTTAAATACACCCTACGGTATGCAAGTGAGTATAGTGAGCGACAAAAACAGCTATAACAACCAACCTTATTTAACAAACCAGGGTATTTATTTCACCCATGAAGTTATTTCAAGCGAGCAAAGTCAAACCGATATTGCCTATTATGATTTAGCAACCAAGCAAGTAAGCAACATAACAAATACGCCAGTGAGCGAATATTCGCCCACTGTTATGCCCTCAAAACAAAGTTTATCAGCCATTGTGGTAGAGCAAGATAGCAAACAAAAGTTGTGGCAATACCCACTTGATACTGAGCAAGCACCGAGCCGTATTTTTGATTGGATTGAACCTGTTGGCTACCACGCATGGGGCGCTCAAAGCGACTTAGTGATGTTTATTTTGGGTGAGCCACATACTTTGCAATATACTTCGGTTGCTGCGGCAAAAGGCGAGGTGGTAGCAAGTAACATAGGGCGTACGCTTATTTATAACAGTAAAACCGCAACATTTTTATTTAGTTACACGAAAAATGATCAGCATATTTTAGCAAGCTTTAACCCGCAATCTAAACAGGTAGAAAATTTACTTAGATTGCCAGAGCAAGTACAAGACTTTATTTTAAAAGATGCTAATACAGTGGCTTATGCGGTTAAAAACCGTGTATATATGCGTAATTTAAGCGGCAGCGACGAGGTTTCTCAATGGCTTAACTTAAGCCCGTATTGCGAGACAAACATAACGCGAATGAGTTATAAAAACGACAAACTTGCCTTTGTATGCGATGTAAAATAATTCGGACTTTGCAGCGCGTATAGGCTAATGTAATGCACAATTAAACATTAAAGGGATCACCACGTGGCTTATAGTGCAGATGAGTTAACAGAGCAGCTTATTCAGTTAAAGTGCAGAAGCAACTTTAAAATTAAAAACATTGCTGAGTACATGTTAGCAAATTCTAAAGAAGCAATTTATACCCACAGCGAAGCGGGTAAAGGCAAAATAATTATTCGCCCAGCCTTTGAAGTGTTTAGCGATGATTTTGCAACAATTGATGAGGTAACACGAGTACAAGGTTATTTTCATAGTAGTGAGATGACACGCTTTCCTACACGTATTCACAAAAGTGCGCAGCCGATTCACTATGGTGTGGCCTTTAAAATTAACTCAGAGCAAGCAGCAAAAGACTTTATTGCCAAGCTAACACAGATTATTAACGGGTAAATAAAAGCCGCTGAGTGAATAACTCAGCGGCTTCTTTAATTATACATATTTACTTTTAATTAAGCTTACTTGCTTTTTAAAAAGTCATTAACTGATGCCAGTTCACGCTCTTTAAGCGCAATACAGTCATGGGTACTTTCTTCAAGCTTGCTTAGCGTACGCGCGTAGCCCGGTGTTTCTTCAATTTTATCTTTAAAGAATGCTTGCGTGGTTGCTAAACTTTGTTCATCACAACGCGCGGTAGTAAAGTACGGTAAGTTAGGCACAAAAAACGGCGGTAAGCTTTGTGTTACCTTGTCGTAATTGTTGTATATCCACTCAATAAATAGTGCTTGGCGTGGCTCGCTATAACTTTGACCCGCTAAAATAGTGCGCATATCAGACGCGGTTACTTCGTCGGTTAGGGTGTACGCTAATACCTGCTTTTGTAACTGCGCTTTACCCATAAAGCCCATTGCTGCCAGCATGTTTGTGCGTACTTGTGGATCTTTAGTGGCTTTAAAGGTTGCCATAAATTGATCAAGTAATGCTTTATCCCCATTATAGGCGGCAAGTTTTAAATAGGTAGCTGCTAAATACGGATCCACTTTTTGCGGATCGTTTAAGTATACTTGTGTTTGCTCTTTTGCTTTGCTGATTACACGTTGATCTTCACCATCAAAACCAAGTAAGGACACAACACCCGCACGTAGTTGCGATACTGCACCGTCTTCGCCAGCTTGTGCTTCAAGTGAGTATTTTTTAGCTGCAGGCATTACTGCACTGCGAATAAACTCAGGCCATAACGCTTCGTTGCTTTCATCTTTAAAGGTATTTTTTTGTGATACCAAATAGCCCAGCGCTGTATTTGCAACACGAGGGTGATCATCGCTCACAAAGACTTCTAAGGTTTGCATTAACTTAGCCGCCGATATTACACCCGCATCAAGTAGTGCATCAGTGGCAGAGAGCAGCGCTAAACGCTCACGATCATTAAGTGCTTGCGGAGCATGTTTTATAAGTGAATCAAACTGCGCATCGTCCATTACCCAGCGGTAATAACCTAGCGCCCCCTCATCGGGATAAATCCACTGAGGCTCAAAATCAAGTGTTAGGGTTTGGCTTTGCTTGTTGAGTAAAATACTGGCTGTTTTTACTTTATCGCCAGCGCCATATTTTATCCCAACAGGGACATTCCAAAGCTGTGCGGGTGCATCTACACCGGCATTAGCAAAGCGGCTTTGCGATATAGTAATTTTTTTACCGTCTTGTTTTACATCTACAAGCGGAAAAGAAGACTGTTCAATAAATGATTTTAAAACACTCGCAACATCTTTATTAGAAGCTTTACCTAGTGCTTCCCATAAATCAGCTGCTTCGGCGTTTTTATACGAGAATTTTTTTAAGTAACTTTGAATCCCTTTTTGGAATGCGTCTTCACCAATCCAGTTTTCAACCATAGCCAGTACTGCGCTGCCTTTACTGTAGGCAAGCCCTAAACCATCCATAATATCGGCTTCGGTTTTAATTGGTTTACGAATCGGCTTAGTGCTTAATCGAGCATCTAATGCCATTACGTTGTTTTGTGGTAAATCAAGGTGAGATTCAAATTCTGGATTAAGCTGCTTAGTAATCTTTGCCGCCATCCAGCTGGCAAATGCTTCGTTTAACCATAAGTCGTTCCACCACTTCATGGTAACTAAGTTACCGTACCATTGATGGGCAAGCTCGTGAGCAATAATCGACACATTACGCTGTTTTTTACTGCGTGTAGCAGCTGCTAAATCAACCAGTAATATATCTTCGCGGTAGGTTACTAGGCCTGAGTTTTCCATTGCGCCAAAAGGAAACTCGGGTACTGCTACCGAGTCGAGCTTTTTATAAATATAAGGAATACCAAAATACGCCTCAAGTGCAGCAAGTACTTTTGGCATGTTCTCTTTTGCGTAATCAGCTAAATGAATTTTACCCTGCGGGGTAATAACACGCCCTGGAATTGGCATGTCTTTTATTTCAAGCTCTTCAAAAGGGCCCACGGCCATAGCCACTAAATAAGAAGGAATAGGTGGCGTTTTATCAAAGTAATGCGTTGTCATCTCGCCGTTAACTGTGGTTTTAAGCTCTGGCGTATTGGCATAAACCTTTTGAGATGTTGGCGCTGTAATTGTTAACTGAAACGGTATTTTATAACTTGGTTCATCAAATACCGGAAATGCACGGCGTGCATCATTCATTTCAAACTGAGTAAATAAATAAGGTGTACCTTGATCAATTGTTTTGTATAAGCCTACACTTTGGCGATTATACGGCGCCGAAAAATCTATTTTTAGGGTGTACTTACCCGGTTGAATTTGCTCATCACAGCTAAATTTTACTTTTTCTGTTTTTAGCATTTCGTTATTTAAGTCGCAGTTTTCATCGCCTAGTAACTGCGCCATTTTAACAGCGTAAGCCACGCCGTTAAGTTCAATGTAATGAGTGGGTTTTAACACTTCTAGGGCTATTTCTGTCATCCCTGTAAAGGTGTCTTGGCTTGGGTCGAGTGTTAACGACACCTTTTGTGAACTTGGTTTAGCAAGCTTTTCGATAACGAATTCGTTAGCGTTGGCAGTAGTCATTGCCAAAGCAACACTTACTGTTAATAGGCTTTTTAAAAACATAGTGATCCCTAGATTGTTGTTGTTAGAAACTGACTCAAACAGGCATTTCTATGCCCTTAAAAATTGAGATTTAGATATCCTAGCAGTTTTTTTTATGAGAGTAATTTAATAAAGTGGCTGCTTGGATTTAAAATAGTAACAAATAGTGTCAGTGGCTCTGGCGCTGCATAAAGCGCTGCCAATGCAGCTGTGGGTTAATGGTGCGAATTTGCTGTATTACGTTGTTTAGTAAGGCGGTATCGTCAAATTTATCATTGGGGTATTCGTTAAACCCCATTAAATAATTAAAGGCATCTTTTGAATTAGCCTGTAATGCGTAAATACGTACTTGTTGTTCAAAATTTAGTCGCAGGCTACTTATGGCGGTTTTCATACCAAGTTGATCAACAGTGGGAATGGCACATTTTTGCAAATAACCCGCACGCTCACCTTCACCAGTAAACCAAATGCGTACTTTTTCACTGTAACGGCCAGACTTAGCCGGTAAATCAAACAACAAACGTGTGTGATTATGTGCTTTAACAAAGGCAATAAAGTCGTTAAGCCCTGCATCAACTAAGGCTTGATGCACCGGAACCAAGCGCGCTTTTATTTTTCCATTAGTATGAAAATTAAAACATAAAATGCCATTTTTAAGCTCAAGATCGTCAAGCGTTAAGCAGCCAATTTCATCGCTATATGCGCCACTGTAATAGGCAATTAAAGGCAACCAAAAATGCCAATGCTTTGCTTGCTCTCTTGCTACTTTAAAGTCGCCATAAATATAGCCGTTATAAAGCGTATGCAGTTCCATTGTTGAAAAAGGGCGGCGGCCAAGATGGGTTTTCAACGTAATCCCTTGAAATTAATGACATGTTATATTTTATACTTAAAACAGATAAACATGCGAGTATCGATTTTAGTATTTATGTTTTTAGCTACAAAACAAAAACACCCACTTAAAAAGCAGGTGTTGTATTCACTATTTAATTTATAGTGGCAGTTATTCGCTAAGTGCGCGTGCTAAGCCAACAGGCTCTATTTCTACACACACTTGGTCGTCATTCCAATTTAAACCAACTAATGCGCTGTCTTCGTTTAAATCTTCTACCCACTCATCTAAAAACTCATCTAAATTAATTTCTACAGGCGTAAATTCTTGCCACTCTTCTTTACACTGGGCTTTTGCTGCGTCTTCGCTTTCCCATAAAAGCAGTACATCCGTTTCGGCAAACTGGTTAGATTCGCACACTACAAAGCCGCCGTCGTCTCCACCTAACGCCCACACTTGCTCGCTTAAACGTACTTTTTCTACAAAGCTAACTAGTTGTGATTCAATTTCAATATCGCTCATGTGTTTACCTTATTTGTTTAGAGTCTGGGATCGGTGCTTACTGCAGCTTGACGCGTGCCATAGTCGTTATAAAAACTGACTAAAGCAGCGTGTTGGCTAAAGTCTGTTAATTCACGAAAGCAAATCCAATCAAGTAGGCAGTATAAACTGATGTTAAGGCATTCACAGCCTTTAAATTCATCATCGTTTAAATGACTATTTAAATAGCTTAATGTTTCAGCAATTCGTTCGTTTTGCAGATTAAAAAATAATTTATCGTCGTTAGTATCAAACCCTGAGCGTCTGCTAAGTGCTAACTCTACTAACGAGTCGTTACAGGCGTTAATAATATTAAGTAGGTGCTCTTGCGACCAGCTTAGTGGTGTTTTACCAGCCTTGGCGATAAGGTAACGTAAAATAATGGTTGAATCGCTTAGCGTTAAATCACCATCAATTAAAACCGGTATTTTTCTTCCTGGGTTGTTACTGGCTAAGGTAGGGCGGTCTTGCTCAGAAAAAATATCTAGGTTTACTAGCGCTAAGTCAACATTGTTTTGTGCTGCCCACATTCTTACTCTGCGCGCAAATGGAGAAGGGTTAGATCCTATAAGTTTCATAATTGCTCCTAAAAAAAGCCGCATAAGCGGCTTTTTGTGTTGCGATAAGTCAACGTTATTCTGAGCGGCTTGTCACTTCTAGTAAGTGATAGCCAAACTGTGTTTGTACAGGGCCTTGTACTTGATTAATTGGCGCTGAAAATACAACTTTATCAAACTCAGGTACCATCATACCTGGGCCAAACTCGCCAAGTGCTCCGCCGTCTTGACCAGAAGGACAGTTTGAATATGTTTTTGCAAGCTCTGCAAAGTCTTCGCCTTGTTCAATCTTAGCTTTTAAATCTAAGCACTCTGCTTCGCTGTCTACTAAAATGTGCCTTGCACTTGCCACTGCCATAAAATCTCCTGTTTAAAGTTGGTGTATTTAACCATTAAAGCCAGTCTAGTTAGTTTTAACTCGCAGTACCAGTATAAACTTAATTGATGAGTAGCGTATTTTCAATTGCATCAATTAATTCTTTTGAATTAGGAGCTACTTTACTGTTAAAGCGTTTAATTGTTTTGCGATCAGCTGAAACTAAATATTTATAAAAGTTCCAGTTAGGTGAGCTGGTTTGCGCGTTTAAGTGTTTAAATATTGGATTTGCATCACTGCCGCGAACTTCGCTGGTAGTAAACATAGTAAAAGTAACGCCGTAATTAATAAAACACACTTTTGCTATGTCTTTTTCATCGTTTTCCTCTTGAAAAAAATCATCAGATGGAAAACCTAATACCACTAAACCTTTGTCTTTGTATTGTTGGTGTACTTTTTCAAGGCCCTCAAATTGAGATGTAAAACCACAATTGCTAGCCGTATTTACAATGAGCAACGGGCGGTTTTTAAATTGGCATAAGTTTAAGGATTCTTTTGAGCGCAGCTTACGTATCTCTACATTTGTAAAGTCTTCACATTGTTGCTGCTGTTGTTTGCTGGGTAACGTGTCATTTGCTTGGGCAGCTAAGCTCGTAATAAAAATACTGAGCCCTAGTATCGTTTTTTTTAACATACTCAACGCCTAAATTTATAATTGTTTGACTAGTCTATCTTACGCTAATATGCACAAAAGTGATCAACAATATTAAGCTGTTATGACTACACGTTTAGCCACTATAGAAGATTTACCTGCCATTGTCGCAATATACAACGAAACGATCGCCTCGCGTATGGTGACCGCCGATACCGAAGAAGTATCGGTACAGAGCAAACATGAGTGGTTTAATAGCCACACCGATAAACGGCCTATTTATGTTTATTGCGAAAATGACCAAGTACTTGCTTGGCTAAGTTATAAATCGTTTTATGGGCGCCCCGCATACGATGGCACCGTCGAAATGAGCATTTATATTACCAAAGCGGCGCAAGGTAAAGGGCTTGGCAAAAAGCTGATGGAGTTTGCCCAAATAGAGGCTAAACAGCTAGGAATTGATGTATTGCTTGGTTTTATATTTAGCCACAACTTACCAAGTATTAAGTTATTCAAGCACTTTGGTTTTAGCGTATGGGGTGAGTTGCCTAATATCGCGGTAATGGATAACACACGCTACAGTTTAACAATATTCGGTAAGCATCTACCAAAATAGTTGTGGAGCTTATCGGTAAAAAAATCAAAATTAAGTCTAACAACCTATACCAACTAAGAAATTATAGGCTACGCTATTAACATATAAAGTGTTTAAGATAGTGTGACTTAATGAGTCGAAAAATTTTAATTGTAGATAGCAGCAGTGTTATCGCAATGAGAGTGAAAGTTTTACTAGAATTAATAGGTTGTGAGGCTGAGCTCGTTCATTACTCTATGATTGATTTATACTCTAACACCAGCCAGTATGACTTGGTAATTGGTGCTTACGGAGTGCCGTGTGAAGTAGTAAAGTCGTTAGCTCAAAAAATCTCACAAGACCGCTGTGTATTACTTGCCCCTAAAGCCGAAAGCGGTGAGCAACTTAGCGCCTTTAGCGAGCTTAATAAGTTAGTCCCAGATGCAACGGTTATTTATCCGTTTTTTTCAAATAAAGAAATTACCTCATTACTCGAAAACCTCTTAGAGCTTGGCTCTAGCCACGTTTTAAAACTCCCCACTATTTTACTTGTTGATCATATGCCTGAGCGCCTTGAAAAAACGAAAAGTAATTTAGTCGGGGCGCATATCAAAACGCTAACCGCAACCAGCGCAACCGAAGCGGTGGCAGTGGCTAATGAAAACAGTATAGATATTTTAATTAGCGATTTTAGCTTTGAAGATGGCACCGGTTTAAATATTTTTTCTGCTATTAAAATGTCTCAGCCAGATTGCCGATGCTTATTGTTTACCGCACGCCCTGAGCAAGTTTCAATGATTGAGGCAATTCGTAAAGGGGTTGAAGATGTTTTAATAAAGCCTCTAACCGATAGCGTACTGCTGCAATCGGTACATAAATTGTGGCAAACAGAGCTTTTAAAACGCCGTAACGCTGAGCTAGTTGAGCGTTTGCAAGATACCGTTGATGCATTAATCGAAAAAGACAGCCTACTACAAGTTATTTATAAAAATACGCCTGACGCCATTATGCTATTTGAACGCAGCGGCAAAGTAATAGAAGCAAACGATGCCTGCTTAAGGCTGTTTAAGCTACCCTTTGACAAACTCGCGGGCTTTTCGGTATTTGAATTTTTAGATGAGGAATCAAGTGCTGAAATAAAAAATAAAATCAGCACACTCAATCGTAACCGCCAATTTAGTAGCGACCTACGTTTGCAAAAAACAGACGGCGGGTATATTCCGCTGGTTGGCTCGTTTAACGAAATAGACCACCATGGCGAAATTGCGTTGGCGGTTATATTTAAAAATGTAACTCACTTAAAACAAAAAGAAGAATTACTCCTTGAAGCCAAAGACTTACTTGAGGAGCAAGTGCGAGCTCGTACTTCGCAGCTAGAGCACGCTAAAAATGTGGCCGAAGCTGCCAATTTAAGCAAATCGGAATTTTTGGCTAACATGTCGCACGAGTTACGCACCCCTATGCACTCTATATTAAGCTTTTCTCGATTTGGCTTGAGTAAGTTAGAAGCGGGCGATTTTGCTAAAGATAAACTCTTAAAGTACTTGTCGCGTATTGAAAGCAGCGGCGAGCGTTTACTGTCGTTATTAAACAACTTACTTGATTTATCTAAATTGGATGTAGGGAAATTTCCATTTAACCCACGTCCATACAATATAGAAAGCATTATAAAAACCAGTATTGATGATGTCTCTGGTACGGCTATGGAAAAAGAAATTGAAATTGTTTTTTCAAAATCCGGGCCAGTGGTTGTGCAGTGTGATGAAGAGCAAATTAATCAGCTATTGCGCAATGTGTTAGGTAACGCACTTAAATTTAGCGAACCTAAAAGTCGTATTGAAGTGAACTTAATGGCTGATCAAAGCAGCGCCATTATTGATGTAGTAGACAATGGAATAGGTATACCTGAGGATGAATTAGAGCACGTGTTTACTAAATTTGTACAAAGCAGCAAAACGAACAGTGGCGCTGGTGGTACTGGTTTAGGGCTTGCGCTTTGTAGAGAGTTTGTAGCGCTTCATCAAGGCGAAATTACGGCAAGTAATAATAGCGATGGTGGTGCAACAATTAGGATTCAGGTACCCCTAGAAATAGATTTAGATGAGCATTTAGCCGATGATAAGCTAGCAGTGCAAGATAGCTAATTATATGTGTAATTAATGTTTAAATAATATTTAATTGGATGATGAAAATATGGCCTTAACTAAAATTCTTGCTGTAGATGATGAACCTTTCAACCTTGAAATTATTGAAGAAATTTTAGAAGATCTTGATTTCGAATTACAAGTTGCCACAAGCGGCCCTGAGTGTTTAGCCATGGTTGAAGGCTACATGCCCCAAGTTATTTTACTTGATGTAAGTATGCCGCAAATGAATGGCTACGAAGTGTGTAAAGCATTAAAGGCGAATCCGAATACCGCGCATATAATTGTTATGTTTGTTTCCGCTAGAGGAACGGTTGAAGAGCGTATGGAAGGTTACTCAGTCGGTGCTGAGGATTACATTGTAAAACCGTTTGGGCATGATGAGCTTAAATCAAAACTTAAAAACTTAAACCAAGTATTAATAGAAAAACAAAGCCTTGAAAAACAAGTAGAAGATGCAACATCTACAGCATTTAACGCTATGGCAAACAGTAGCGAAATGGGGCAAATAGTTAACTACATTGAAAACATTGGTTTTATTAATAATCCGCAAGATTTAGGTAAAGCCTTAATAGACTGCTTACAAACGTTTGACCTACAAAGTAATGTTGAATTTAGACATGGCGATACAATAGAGCACTTTGCCCTTAGGGGAGTGTGTTCGCCTATTGTAATTGAGCTGTTTGATATGCTTAAAAACAAAGGTCGCTTACATGAGTTTTCTCACCGACTATTAGTTAACTACGAGATGATAAGCTTGTTAATTCTGAATATGCCAGATCACGACCCAGATAAACACGGACGTATTCGTGACCACGTTTGCTTTATTGTCAGTGTGACTGAGCAGCAGTTACGTGCAATTATGACCAAGCAAATGCTTGAGTCGCAGCAGCAAAAGCTAAATGATGTAGCCAGCACAGTGCATAGTAAGTTTCATGGCTTGATTGGGTTACTAAACGAAAACCGCGAAAATAACGAAAAAGTATTCAAGCAATTACAAGAAGACCTTGAAGTGCGCATACCCACAATGGGGTTAGATGAAGACCAAGAGGTGTTTATTTATAAAAAAGTGGACGAAACTATTCAAAACTCAATTGCCAGAGAAGAGTCGGTTAAACAAGTTAAAGCCGCCTTTGCTGAAATTGAACAAGATTTATCTTTGTTACTTAAAAAATAAACCTCTCACACAATAAGGCTCACCTGAGTGATTTACGCATCACGAGGTAAGCCTTTTTCGACAATTCTAATTAGGCGCTGTGTTTTACGAAGTTGTTCTCTTTGTTTGTTATTTTGTTGCTCAAGCGCCCACTCTATATGCTCTTTTACTAGCTGCGAGCTAGACTCATGTTTGATTTCTAAAGCGTTAATAATGCTAGGGCTAAAATCGGCATTGCCTAAACCCACCGCTAAATTACGCAACCAACGTTCGTGTCCAATACGGCGAATAGGGCTGCCTTCGGTATTTTTTAAAAATGTAGGTTCGTCCCAGGCAAATAGCTCAAGTAAGTCTTTGTTTTTTAATTGCGTACGGGGATGGAAGTCTTGCTCATCGGTAATTTGACCATAACGGTTCCATGGGCAAACCAATTGGCAATCGTCGCAGCCATAAACTCGGTTCCCCAATAGTGTACGGTATTGCTCAGGTATAGGCCCTTGGTGCTCAATGGTTAAGTACGAAATACATTTGCGTGCATCTACCACATACGGCTCTACAATTGCGCCTGTTGGGCAAAGCGTAATGCAAGCTACACATTTTCCGCAGCCTTCAAACGTGTTTTCATTATCTATTGGCAGGGGTAAATCAACAAAAAGCTCACCTAAAAAAAACCACGACCCAGCTTCTTGGTTTATTAATAAAGAGTGTTTTCCTCGCCAGCCCAATCCCGCTTTTTCAGCAAGCTGGCGCTCAAGCACAGGCGCAGAGTCTACAAATGGCCTAAAACCGTAATCGCCAATTTCTTGCTCTATTTTTTGGCCCAGTTTTTTTAGTCGGTTGCGCATTAATTTGTGATAGTCACGCCCTAATGCGTAGCGGCTAATGTAGGCTTTTTCAGTGTTTTTTAGTGTTTTGGCAAAACTAGCATCAGGGGGCAGGTAGTTCATTTTTACCGAAATAACCCGCTGGGTGCCAGGGATTAGTTCAGCAGGGCGTGCGCGTTTCATGCCGTGGGCTGCCATATAATCCATAGAGCCATGGTAGCCCGCATCTAACCAGCGCTGTAATTGTGCTTCGTGTTTAGATAGGTCAATATCGGTAATACCCACCTCACTAAAGCCGAGTTCTTGGCCCCAGGCTTTAATATTTTTGGCAAGCTGTTGGTAGTTGGGGGTTGAGTTACTCACAAACATTACACACTTAAATAATTAGCTGCGTAATTTACCATATTTATAAAGCGCTGTTGAATGTTGCCAGTTAAAATATTAAGGCAATATACCGCTCGGCTTTTGTTTTGAAATTGCTTATTGCACAAAGCGCTTTAATTGCTGTTGTGTTTGCTGGCTAAGTGCATGTGATTGCTGGCTATTACTTAGTGCATGATCAATAGCGCTTTTAGCTTGCTCGCCTAAGGTAACAATTTGCTCTACCGATTGGTGAGTGTGCTGCTGCGCTTGCTCTAGCGTATGCACCGCATCTGCTATTTGCTGTAACTGCTGTTGGTTTTGTTCAAACTCGCTTAGCATTGTTTTAAACCCTTCAGAGGTATTACTAATGGCGCTTTGTGCGGTACTTGAATGGCTAATTAACTGCTCACTTTCTTGGTTGGTTTCGTTAACCAGCTCATTCATTTGGTTAATAAAGTCGCTTATTTGTCGGGTTGCGCCACTTACTTTTACCGATAATGTACGTACTTCATCAGCAACAACCGCAAACCCTCTGCCAGCTTCACCAGCGCGTGCCGCTTCAATGGCAGCGTTTAGTGCCAGTAAATTAGTTTGATCCGAAAACTCCTCAACCATTTTTAAAATGCTGCGAATGTTTTCGCTGTTTTCTTTAAGGCCAGACACCGTTTTAGAAAATCTTTGCAGCAAAGTACCAATAAGCGACACCTTATCGACTAAGCTTGCAAGCTCTTGCGACGAAAGCTTAACAAAGTCTAAGTGCTCGCTGTTTACGCTATGCACGCTGTCGGTATTGCTCACTATGCCCTCTAAGCTTTGCACTATTTGGTTACTCGCATTAATAATATTGTGGCTTAGCTGAGTTTGCTGCTCACTTAACTGCTGCGTATTTTGCATAGCGGTATTTACATCAACATTACTTTGCTCGCTGGCTTTAGCGCTGGCGTGAGTTGTGCTTAGCAAATCACTTAAGTGGTTAGTAAATAAGTTATATTGCGTACTTAGTTCTTTAAATTCGTCAAAAGAAAATTGCGGTAAGTTGGCGGCTAAATTAGCCTCTTGCTGGTTTATGTTTACTAAAGTGTCGCACATAGCTTTTACAGGGCGCACTATTAAATAGCGCATATAAAAAATAGTAAAGGCAAAGCCCGCTACAATAACCAAGGTTAACAACCAAAATGCGCTAGTACTGTGTTGCTCGCTTAAGCTTTGATATAACCAAAATAACGTAATGGCCTGAAACAAAAAAACAAAGCTTAAGTTGCCCACTATTTTACGCGTAAGCGTATAAAAAAATGTTTGCTCAATATAATTATAAAATTGCATTACACCACTCATTTATTGCTTACCCATCTAGGGCGTGTTGACCTTTGATGGTTGAATTTGCAGCAGTATGTTTGGCTTTTAGGCAAGGCAGAGCCTATGAATTGTGGTTATTCCCCATAAATAGGCGATAACGCTGCATAAATGCCAAACATGCGCTGCCCTTTGGGTTCTGCCTAAGGGCGATAAACTCTTTGTTGCCTACATGGATGTAGGTAAGGGGCGTGAGCAGGACGCGGAAGCTTTACTCGGTTTTTACTTAGCCCATTAGGTTACAAGCCTCGCGCCGCGATTTAATCGCCCCTAGATTGAACAAATTTCAATCCGCAAAGATCATCACGCCCTAGCTAGATTATCGACTAAGTTACCGTTAACTCAAGTAATAATGTTTGCTAAATATTTTTTAGAACGAGCGGGGTAATTAGTAAAAATACCATGCACCCCAATTTTAAGCATAAAATCCATGTCTTCTGTCCTATCTACGGTGTAGGCGTAAACTTGCAGGCCTCGTGCTATGGCATCATCTACAAAAGCTTTATTTACAAAGCTTTTGTCTACATGAACACTATACGCATTTAACTGTTGAGCAAACTGTGCATAATTTAACGGAATTGATGAGGTTAACGCGCCAATGTGTAACCACGGTAACCTATTTTTAAGCCAATGAATTTGATGGTGATCAAACGACGACACTAAAATATTACCTTTAGTAATAACGCCTTTAGCAATATTGTTGTTTAAAATAGTGGCAAACTTTTCAAGCTCAAAGGTATGTTTAAGCTCTATATTGAGTAATGTTTTATTGCTATTCCAATCAAGTAATTGCTGTAGAGTGGGGATTTGCTCGCCGTTACCGGCATCCAACAGACTAAGTTGCTGCGCCGTAAAGTCGCTTACTTTACCGTGCCCGCTGGTGGTTCTATCTAGCCACGAGTCGTGTATGAGCATATAGTCATCAAGCGCACTTTGAATATCAACTTCAATACCATCTACCCCTACATTTAACGCTTCTAAAATAGCGCTTTTAGTGTTTTCTGGGTAATTGCCGCTTGCCCCGCGGTGCGCAAATATTTTCATTTTCTAGCCTTTTGAGTAATAGACCACGTTTCAAAACAGGCTGCACTGACTATAAGTGCACCGCCAATAAGTGTTAGTAGCGTTGGGCGCTCATGAATAATAACAATAGCCAACAAAGTGCCGTAAAGCGGCTGCAAGCACGAAATTAACCCCGCAGTAGCTGCCGATAAGTGCTTTAAACTCGCTGCAAATAGCGAGTGAGGTGTAGCGGTAAAAATAATACCCGCAACAGCAATTAAAATAAGGTCGTGGTTACTCACCTCATACACAGGGACCTTAATAAATGCGCAAAGCATAACACTTGCCACTAAGGTTTGATAAAACATGGTTTGTGGGCCGCCATACTGGCTAAAAAAGCGCTTATGGGTAATATTTCTAATCGAAAAAAACAAAGCCGAAACCACACCCATAATAACCCCTAAGGTTACATCGTCGCCTAAATTTGCGCTGGGTACGAGTAAATATATACCTAATACAACCACAGCTGCGCTTATAATATCTTTTGCTTGGGGCCTGCTTTTATTAAACAAGGGCTCTAAAAACACCGTCATTACTGGGTAGCTAAAAAAAGCCAGCATACCCACAGTTACGCCCGCCATTTGCATGCCTGCAAAGTAAGTAACCCAATGCATGCCTACCGCTACACCTAAAAATAACGCAATGAGGTAATCTTTTGGTTTGTTTAACTTAATTTGTTTTTTTTGAAAATACAGCATAGCCAAAATTGCCATGCCAGCAATAGCGGTACGATACACCGTAATATCAATTGCATTTAACCCTATTAACTTTGCAAAAAGGGCGGTGCCCCCAAAAAGTAACACGGCAATATGTAAGTAAATCAGGCTTTGCTGTTGTGGCTGCATTTAAATGAGAACTCCTTTTTTTATTATCTTATCACTGGGTACGAACTCACAGGATGAAATTTTTAAAACATGACAAATGTCAGCAAAGTTAATGACATTTCACACTCTTATTATTTTTTGGCTTTGGCATAGTTAACTTATCTTAATGGGAGGTGGCTATGAATACGTTAAATTTAATAAGTCTCGCTATTAGCGAGTTTTTAGAATCACTTAGCTTTAGTGTTTCAATAAATGATTACTTTATACTCATTAGTATTTTTGTGTTATTTATATTTATTAATAAAAATAATGTTATAAGCAATAACAATGAACTAGGGGTACTGGCATGAGTACAACAAATACGCTTTCAAAGCCCAGTAATAAAAAGTTTTGGGAATACGCACCTTTAATTTTTACTGGATTTTATTTGCTTCCGACTCTTTTTAATCTATCTAACTTGCCAGTCAATACCATTGTAATGAGTGTGGCGTTTTATATTGTATTTATTTTGCTTTACATAAAAGCCATGCACTGTGAAACAAAGCGTATAACAACGCTGTTTGTTATTATGTTAGTGGTGTGTTTTAGCGCCACATTTTATACCACAGGGACCTCTACATTATTTGGTTTTATCGCGTTTATAGCTGGTGAGTCATACGCTAAAAAAAGCAGATTATATGCCGTTTTTAGCCTTATATTTACGGTGGCGTTAAGCGCCTATTTAGCAGATATAGCAAACATAAAATACTTTTTAGCCGGCACTTTATTAATTTCAGGAGCGCTGTTGGCCTTTGGCATTGCAACCCAAAAAGAGCGCCTGCATAAAAAGCGCGAACAAGAAAGCGCTAACCAATTAGAGCAATTAGCTGCTATTGCTGAGCGCGAACGAATAGCGCGCGACCTACACGATATTTTAGGCCACTCACTATCATCTATTGCTTTAAAAGCTGAGCTTGCTAATAAGCTAAATCAAGGAGAGCGCTACGAACAAGCCAATAACGAAATAGCACAAGTAGCAGATCTAGCAAGGCAGTTACTTAGCGATGTAAGAAACGCCGTAAGCGATTTAAAACAACTTAATTTAATAAGCCAAATAGCCCAGCTTAAACAAAGGCTAATAGAGCAAGACTTTAACGTTAACTTTAATGTTGTATTAAATACCTTGCCTCCTAAAGTAGAAGGGATCGCAGGGCTTATAATTAAAGAAGCGGTAACTAATTTATTACGCCATAGCAGTAATAAAAACGGCGAAATAAATATAGAGCAAACACAGCATCAGCTGCATATAAGTGTGGTTGATAACACACCTTGCAGCACGTTAAACGCAGGTAACGGTTTAAATGGTATTAAAGAGCGTGCAGAGCAACTTAATGGCCATGCCGCGTTTACCTGTGGCGAGAAGTTTACTTTAAACGTAATGCTGCCAATTTCAGCTAAGGATTAACAATGATCAAAGTATATTTAGTGGAAGATCAAGCACTCGTGCGCGACGCAGTAGGGGCATTGTTAAGCCTTGATTTTAATATAGAAGTGATAGGCCAAGCCAGTAACGGCCAAGATGCACTTAATGCAATAAAAGCACTGGCCGATGAGGCATTGCCAGACATAATTTTAACCGATATTGAAATGCCACACATGAGCGGTATAGAGCTAAGTGAGCAAATAGCGGCCACGTTCCCAACCATTAAAATGGTTATTATGACCACGTTTTCGCGAGCTGGTTATATTAGGCGCTCGCTCGCCCTAGGCGTTAAAGGTTTCATTTTAAAAGAAGCGCCAAGTGATGAGCTTATCAATGCACTTAAAAAGGTAATGCAAGGGCAAAAGGTTATAGACCCAGAGCTTGCCATTAACGCGCTTGATGACGCCGACCCGCTCACCGATAAAGAGCGCAAAGCACTTAAGCTTGCAAGCGATGGCTTAAAAACAAGCGACATAGCCAAACAGCTGTTTATAAGCGAAGGCACAACTCGTAATTATTTATCCGATGCTATCGCAAAACTCAATGCCACTAACCGCGTAGATGCAGCGCGTATTGCAAAGCAAAAAGGTTGGTTATAATTGCGCTTATATTAAGTGATGATTAAGGCCATTAAGCGTATGTTTTACTTATTAAAGCGGTTTATTAAAAGTTTCATACGCTTTTACCTGTCTCATTTTACGTATATGGGTTAAAATACCTACATAACCAACTAACAAGATAGTGAATGTCAAACCAAGATCCAAATCTCAGCCGAGAACAAGAAAAGTACGAAAACCCAGTCCCTAGTCGTGAGTTTATACTTACTCACCTTCAAGAGCGTTCAAAACCTGCTAACTTCACGCAACTTTGTGATGAATTAGCTGTAAACGATACCGAACGCCAAATTGCATTTAAGCGCCGCCTTCGTGCCATGGAGCGCGATGGCCAATTGTATTTTAATAAGTTTAAATGTTACGCCCTAATTGACGAAGCCGGTTTAACCAAAGGCAAAGTAATTGGCCACAGAGACGGTTTTGGCTTTTTAGAAGTTGAAGGCGAGAGCAAAGATTGGTTTATAGCCAAGCATCAAATGAACATGGTGCTGCACGGCGACATCGTACTTGCTAAAGGCACAAAACGTGGCTCAGGCTCAAAATGTGATGCCCGCATAATTAAAGTACTTACCAACGAGCGCGCACCTATTGTAGGGCGTTATTTTGTTGAGCATGGTATTGCAGTTGTTGTAGCAGAAGACCCACGTATTACCCAAGATATTATTATTCTGCCAGGCAGTGAAAACGGCGCGCGTCATAACCAAATGGTGCAAGTGCAAATCACTCAAAACCCTAGCCGTAACATGAACGCGGTAGGTAAAATTATTGACGTACTGGGCGAGCATTTAGCGCCAGGTATGGAAATAGAAGTGGCACTGCGCAATCACGATATTCCTCATGTTTGGCCAGAAGAAGTAGAAGAACAAGTAGCTCATTTAGGTGAGTTTGTTGATGAAGCCGACAAACAAGGCCGTGTAGATTTACGCGACCTGCCACTGGTCACAATAGATGGTGAAGACGCCCGCGACTTTGATGATGCCGTATATTGTGAGCGTAAAAAATCTGGCGGCTGGCGCTTATGGGTAGCCATTGCCGATGTATCACATTATGTAGGTATGAACACGCCGCTAAATAAAGAAGCGATTGCTCGCGGTAACTCAGTGTACTTTCCTGAGCAAGTAATTCCAATGCTGCCAAAAGTGTTGTCGAACGGTTTATGTTCGCTTAACCCTAAAGTAGACCGCCTTTGTATGGTGGCCGAAATGACGGTATCAGACGCAGGTAAGCTTTCGGGTTATAAGTTTTACGAAGCGGTGATGAACTCGCATGCGCGTTTAACCTACACCAAAGTAAATGCCATTTTACAAGGCGATGAAAAACTACGCGAAGAATACGCACCTGTTGTGCCACATTTAACTGACTTACAGCAAATGTATATGGCGCTTAAGTCGGCGCGCCAAACCCGTGGTGCTATTGAGTTTGAAACGCTAGAAACGCGTTTTGTATTTAACGCACACCGTAAAATAGAATCAATTGTGCCAGTTGTTCGTAACGACGCGCACAAACTGATTGAAGAATGTATGATTTTAGCCAACGTATCGGCGGCTAAATTATTAGAAAAACACGAAGCCAGCGCGCTTTACCGTGTGCACGATGAGCCAGATCAAGAAAAACTAGGTAACTTTACTCAGTTTTTAAGTGAGCTTGGCATTCAAAGCACATTAAGTGATGAGCCAACACCGAAAGAAATTACCCAAGTGTTAGCCCGTTTAGGCGACCGCCCAGAGGCCGAGCTTATTCAAACCATGCTACTTCGTTCAATGAAGCAAGCGGTTTATCAGCCAGACAACATAGGCCACTTTGGCTTAGCGCTGCCTGCGTACGCACACTTTACCTCACCGATTCGCCGTTACCCTGATTTAGTGGTACACCGTGCAATTAAAGCGGTAATAAAAGCACAAGGTCAGCAAACATCGGGCGCATACGCGTACACCGATGATGAAGTAGATCAACTAGGCGAGCAGTGTTCAACCACCGAGCGCCGCGCAGACGACGCAACGCGTGAAGTTGCCGACTGGCTTAAATGTGAGTTTATGCAAGATCACGTGGGTGATGAGTTTAACGGGGTTATTTCATCCGTTACTAACTTTGGTTTATTTATACGCCTAGACGACTTACAAATTGATGGCCTGATCCATGTTACTAATTTAGGTGATGAATACTTCCATCATGATGGTGCAAAACACACCCTAATTGGCGAGCATACACATACCGTTTACCGCCTTGGCGATAAAGTAACGGTACAAGTTGCTTCGGTAAGTTTAGATGAGCGCCGTATAAATTTAACGCTCAGTGGTGATGTAGCTCAAGATAGATACGCGCGTCGCCGTGGCTCAGCTAAAGGAGCAGGGCGCGGTAAATCAAGCCATGCACCAGCAGGTGTAAGATCGCAGCTTAAAGCGGGTAAAATCCCTGGAAAAAACACATCAGGCGATGAAAAACCCAAAGCTGGTAAAAAACCAGCCAGTAAAAGCAAAGGCAAACCAGCGGGTAAGTCTGGCGCAAAGCCAGCCGGTAAAAAAGCCGCTGAAACCACCGCTAAGAAAAAACCGAAAAAAAAGGCAGTTAAAAAGCCTAAAAGACCAGGCAAAAATGCCCGTAAACGTAATAGCCCAGGAGCAAACAATACGTGAGTAATGAATTAATTTTTGGCTTTCACTCTGTTGAAGCAATTTTAGCAAAAGAGCCAGAGCGTTTTTTAGAAATTTATGCCCTAAAAGGTCGTGATGATAAGCGCTTATCCCCGATTATTAATGAAGCACGTAAATTTGGTATTTCTGTACAATTTATGCAGCGAAAAGCGCTAGATAACAAAGCAAACGATGAGCAGCACCAAGGCATTATTGCCAATGTAAAAGCTGCGCGTGTTTACAACGAAAAAGATTTAGATGAGATCATTACTCGCGAAGACACGCCGTTTTTATTAGTACTAGATGGCATAACCGATCCGCACAATTTAGGTGCCTGCCTACGTAGCGCAGATGCAGCAGGTGTACACGCTATAATTGTACCTAAAGATAAGTCGGCCAAGCTTAACGGCACAGCACGTAAAGTAGCCTGTGGAGCAGCCGAAACCGTACCGCTTATTCAGGTAACAAACCTGGCGCGTACGCTTCGCGAAATTAAAGACGCAGGTGTATGGGTTGTGGGCACAGCTGGCGAAACAGACACCCACGTGTTTGATGCAAACCTTACTGGGCCAATGGCAATAGTAATGGGAGCAGAGGGCGAGGGCATGCGCCGTTTAACGCGTGAGCATTGCGACGTGTTAGTTAAAATTCCGATGGCGGGTACAGTTTCAAGCTTAAATGTATCGGTAGCAACCGGTATTTGTTTATTTGAAGTGCTACGCCAACGTAACGCAAATAACTAATACAGTTTAATGTATTAAAAAAGCCGAGATTGAAATTCAATCTCGGTTTTTTTGTGTTTGTAATTTACGCTTTTAATTTTATATCAATTGATACTCTCTCTATTATAGCGATAGGAAAATAGCTCTATAGCAAGGCAAAAATAACGAAATATAGTGTTCATATATGAGTTATTTTTAACGCAGCTAGAGAGTTATTTAACTCGTTAGAATGAGTATGTGTAGCCTACCTGTACTGTACGTGGTTTACCTGGCTGAATACCGCCATTAGCGCGGTTAGCAATGTAGGTTTTATCAAGTAAGTTATCTACGCTTAAATATACTTTTTGGTTAGCATCAATTAAGTATTTAGCCGCTAAATCCCATACTACACGGCTATCAATAGCATCTAAGCCTGAGTCAGTTAAATCGGCATGTGCACTTGATACGTAACGCATTTGGCTATTTACCACAAACGATGCAAATTCAGCGCCTAGCGATAAAGCAACCTGGTTTTCTGGTACGTATGGCATTGCATCGCCTTTTTCTACCGAGCCCCAAATTTCTGAATCAAAATCGTTTTGAAACTCAGAATCTGTGTAGGTGTAAGTTAACTTAACCGGAAAAGCAACCTGCTTGGTATTAAACGTACGTGCTGCACTAAATTCAAAGCCCGATACTTCTACTTCACCGTAGTTGTATTGGTCACCAATGTTATCGTCGCTACAACCAACCGCAGCAGTACAGTTACCATGCATGTTGTCGTAGTCAGAGAAAAACGCAATCACTTCACCTGTAAATCCAGCGGCGTTAAAGCGCGAACCAAACTCAATATTTACACTTTCTTCTTCGTCTTGGTCAGCGTTACCCGGCGCCGCAGGTGCGTAACCTTTTTGAATGCCCGCAAGTAGCGTTACGTGTTCGTTAAGCGTGTAAGTAGCACCAAGTGACGGTACTAAAATTTCAGTATTGTTAGATATATTTTTAGTTAAACCATTGCTGCGCGTTGGATCTGACTTAGACCACTCTTCACGCGTAATCGTAATGTCTTCATAACGAAGGCCAGCACTTACTACTAATGCGTCTATTGTCCACTCGTCTTGAACAAAAAAAGTACGCGCATCGGCACTATCTAAACGGTTGCTATCTGAACCTGGGATACCTTGCGATGTTAGCGTCATACTTAAATCTTGATTTAACGTGTACGTATCTTGCCACTGAAAACGATCCATTTCGTCTTCGTGGTAACGTACGCCAACAGTCACGTAGTGATCGCCTACAGGTATGTGTAACTCAGACTGAATACCTTTTGCTTGGTAATCACGGTTATTCGCTTTTACGCCAATACCCTCAATGCCTTCACTCGTTGGGTTTGCTTCAAATTCGCTGTACTGCTCAAGCGTGCTTGTACCTACACTGCTTGCTTTATACCAGTTACGATGAAAATCGTTTAAGTAAGCGGTTGCTAATAACTCGTAACCTTCGCCAAATTGGTAAGCATAGTTAAGTTGGTAAGCATTATGGCGAGTGTTCATTTCATCGTTTTGCGATGCTGCATAACGACGATTAGGATTTGATTTGTAATCTTCTTCAGTTAAACCCATGTAAGTTTCGTCTGATTTTTCATCAGAGTACTTAATTTTTAGCTCTAGGCTGTGGGCGTCGTTTTTACCAAATGTATGGCCAAACTTTAGTAATAAATCTGTTTTTTCAAAGCCTGTGTTATCGCTACCTACTGGCAACTCTTTAAATCCGTCGGCGCCATAAGTAAATACTTCAATTAAACCTGCTGTGTTGTTTTTTTCTTTACCAAAGTAAGCGTGGCCTTTGTAATAACCATCACCACCAAGGGCTGCATCAACCATGCCTTTTGAGGTATTTGGCTCAGTTGGTAAGCTGCGAGAAAGTAAGTTTAAAACACCACCCGTAGTACGCGGACCATACTTAACAGAGGCAGCGCCTTTTAATACTTCAATAGATTCCATACGACCCATAGTAGGGAAGTAGTAAGCAGAAGGTGCCGAGTAAGGAGCGGGTGCAACTAATACACCGTCTTCCATTACGGATATTTTATCGTTACGGCCAGTGCCTGTACCGCGCATACCAATGTTAGGGCGAAGGCCGTAGCCGTCTTCTTCTTGAACGTATACACCCGGAACAGACGCTAAAACACGTGAAATATCGGTAAATTCAAATTTTTGTAGCTCTTCGTCAGAAATAAACGTCGCAGAACCAGGAATATCGTTAATAGCCTGTTGTGAGCCAATAACGGTAATTTGTTCAAAGCGTTGATCTTGGTTTGAACTGCCTTGTGCCATTGCAGTAGCACTAAAAGACAAAGCAACCGCAGTTGCAAGGGTAGATACTAAAAACTTAGGGGTCATTGTGTGTCCTGATCATGTCAATTATCTTAATTGGCGTAATTTGAACACGTTAACGAATACGAATCAATGTTATTAACTGTTTAATAGTTTAGTTTTTTAGAATTAAAAACACCAACTTATGCTACTTTGTTAACTAAATTATTTCTTTTGTATGGTGCTTTCAATTTAGCGTTTATTCTTAAGTATCGGTTTTGTGTATTTATTTAGCCAAGCCTTAGCGCTATAAATTCAGCAAGTTTATCTACAGCATGCTCCGACTCGCCGCCGCTTTTAATTAGGCTAATGCCGATACTGCCTAAGCTTGGTAAATGTTTTGTTTGAATTTGAAAGTTGAGATCGCTAGGCACAGTGCTTTTAGCCAGTACAGTAATACCTAAGCCTTCTTTTATGGCGGCTATTAATCCGGTTAAATCGGCATTACTGTAAACAATACGGTATTTGATATTGGCACTTTTAAGTGCATCTGTAGCGCGGCGCCTATAAATACAGCCCTCGGGCGCGGTGACTAAGGTTACTACCTCATTTTTTGCTTGTGCTAAATCGCCCACCCATACTAGTTCGTCTTGCATAAAAATAGGGAACTTGTCTGAATTAAGGCGCTCGTTAAGTGCTAAAACAAGATCAAATTGATCTTGCCTTGAGGCTGACAGTAAATGTTTACTTAAGCGCGATTTAACCTCCAGCGATACCTCAGGATAAAGCGAGACAAAATCACCAATAATAGAGGGCAAAATACGTGCTGCAAATTCGCTAGGAATACCCAAGCGCACTTTACCGGTTATGCTCTCTGAGGTGAACTGCTGCAAAATAGCATCGTTATACTGCATCATTTGTTTTGCCATAGGCAAAAGTAGCTCACCGTACTGATTAAGCACCTGGCGCTGGCCCTGCTTTTTAAATAATTTATAACCGAGTAAATCTTCAAGGCGTTTAATTTGCAAGCTTACCGCAGGTTGCGATAACCCCAGTAGGTCGCCGGCTTTTGCAAATCCACCTACCTCAACAACCATTACAAAGGTACGCAAACTGTCGGTTGATATGTTTTTCATATTTAAAATTACAATTTATATAGCTACATATATAAGTATTATTTATCAATTGATAAATAATTACAATTTGTTGTTGTCACAGTGGCGCAATATACTTTTGGTATCAAAAATACACAGGTGTTTGTTATGACTTTTAACCCAATAATGTTTGCCCGCCACAGCAATGCTGCAAGTGCAGTTACCAATGCCGTGCAAGCAAATAACAACCTCGTTGTAATGGATTTTAGTGGCAGTGAAACCAGTGTATTTTTAAGCACTATTTTAGGGTTAGATCTCACAAAGCTTACAGCCAGCGGCTTAGGCCTAAAAGGCACGCTTGATGGTGATTTAAATTCTGATTACAGCTTTGCCGTTTATTACTTTAGCGAAACCGCATTTAGATTTGTATTAACGCACAGCGCAAGCTTGCAATTACAAGCACTTATAAACGAGCAGCAACTTCGTTTTGATATTGATTATGTACTACGTAGCGACCTTGCAACTCTTGCGCTGTGTGGAGCAAACGCATTTGATACCTTAATTAGCGCGTTTAAATTAACGCCAGGGCTGCGTTTATCTAACCCACAACTATGCTATGGCGCGCAAAGCGGCGAAGTATTTATTACCGCCATAGATAAAAACGACGAACAGCACTTTGTGTTAGTAGCCAAGCAACAAGAACTACAAAAATGGCAACAGCACTTACAAGCACAAGGTTTTGCCCTAATGCAAAACGAAGCTGCCTAATACATAAAATAACCGGTAAACATAACCGTGTTTGCCTGTTTAGTTAAATCTATTTAAGCCACGCCCGCACAGGGTTAATTTAAAAGTGAAGGAATGTTATGACTTCTAAAACTGTACTACATGCTAAGCACCTTGAAGCAGGCGCAAAAATGGTTGATTTTCATGGCTGGGAAATGCCAATCAACTACGGCTCACAAATAGAAGAACACAATGCAGTGCGTACCGATGCAGGTATGTTTGACGTATCACACATGACTATTGTTGATATTGAAGGCGAACAAGCAAAAGCATTTTTACGTAAGTTAGTAGCAAACGACGTAGCAAAATTAACCGTACCAGGTAAAGCGCTTTATACGGGCATGCTTAACGAGCAAGGCGGCGTAATAGACGATTTAATTATTTACTACTTTAGCGAAACGTTTTATCGCTTAGTGGTAAATTCTGCCACCCGCGAAAAAGATTTAGCTCACTTAGCTAAAGTATCTGCCGACTTTACAGTAACCGTAACTGAGCGCCCAGAGTTTGCAATGATTGCAGTACAAGGCCCTAACGCAAAAGCAAAAACAGCCACACTTTTAAATGCTGAGCAACAAGCAGCCGTTGAAGGCATGAAGCCATTTTTTGGCGTACAAGTGGGTGATTTATTTATTGCCACAACGGGTTATACTGGCGAAGACGGTTACGAAATTGTAGTACCGAACGAGCAAGCAGCCGATTTATGGCAACAACTGCTAGATGCAGGTGTAGCGCCAGCCGGTTTAGGTGCACGCGACACGCTACGTTTAGAAGCAGGTATGAACCTTTACGGCCTAGATATGGACGAAAGCGTATCGCCACTTGCAGCTAACATGGCATGGACTATTGCATGGGAACCAGAAGATCGTGACTTTATTGGTCGTGACGTACTTGTTAAGCAACGCGCCGAAAAAAGCACCCATAAACTAGTTGGTTTAGTGCTTGAAGAAAAAGGCGTATTGCGTAGCGGCTCAAAAGTAATTGTTGAAGGTGGAGAAGGGGTAATTACCTCAGGTACTTTCTCACCAACACTTGGTTTTAGTGTAGCCCTTGCACGTGTACCACGTTCAACAGGGGATACAGCCCAAGTAGAAATGCGCAAAAAATTAGTTAACGTTAAAGTAGTAAAGCCTAGCTTTGTACGTAACGGCAAATCAATCATTTAAAAATTTGGTTATACCAATCACAATAATTATTGTGATTGGTATCCTCCCAATATAAACCAAAGGAACAAAATAATGAGCAATATCCCTAGCGATTTAAAATACGCCTCTTCTCACGAGTGGGTTCGCAACGAAGGTGACGGTACTTTTACTGTGGGTATTTCTGAGCATGCGCAAGAGCTGCTTGGCGACATGGTATTTGTAGAACTACCAGAAGTAGGCGATGCAGTAGATGCGGGCGAAGATTGTGCAGTAGCAGAGTCGGTTAAAGCTGCATCAGACATTTACGCACCAGTTGGCGGCGAAATTGTAGCGATTAACGAAGAGCTAGAAGACGCACCAGAAACGGTTAACAACGACCCATACGGTGACGGCTGGTTATTCCGCATTAAAGCAGCTGACGAGTCAGAGCTTGAAAACTTACTTAGCGCAGAAGACTACGCTAACACAATCGACGAAGAGTAATACTCTAAGTAGATGACAAAAGCCCCATTCACTGTTTTTGGGGCTTTTATGATTTAACGGCCTACTTCCCATACACAGTACGTTATTAAATCATCACATATTTTAATCAATACTAATTACCCGTTAGTATTTAGGATCATAGGAATCTAGACGCATGTCAAACGCCAAATCTCTTGAACAGTTAGAGCAAAAGCAAGATTTTATTCGCCGCCACATTGGGCCAAGCCCAGCACAAGTAAGCGATATGCTAAGTGCTTTAGAAGTATCAAGTGTGCAAGAGCTGATCGACCAAACTGTACCTGCAAGCATTCGCTTAGCGCAGCCATTAACAGTTGGCGAAAGCCGTACTGAAGTTGAAACACTAAGCTACTTAAAATCGGTAGCAAGCAAAAATAAAGTTTTCAAATCGTACATTGGCCAAGGCTACCACCCAACGCACGTACCGCACGTAATTTTACGTAACGTACTAGAAAACCCAGGTTGGTATACTGCGTACACGCCGTACCAGCCAGAAATTGCGCAAGGGCGTTTAGAGTCGTTATTAAATTTTCAAACTATGACCCTAGATTTAACAGGCCTAGATTTAGCAAGTGCCTCGTTACTTGACGAATCAACCGCTGCTGCTGAGGCTATGGGCCTTGCAAAACGCGTATCTAAAGCTAAAAAAGCCAATGCCTTTTTTATTGCCGACGACGTACACACACAAACTATCGACGTAGTAAGCACCCGTGCTGAGCAGTTTGGTTTTGAAATAATTGTAGGTAAAGCAGAAGATGCCGTTAACCACGACATTTTTGGCGCACTTTTCCAATACCCAACTACATCAGGTGAAGTAGTCGATATAACCGACCTAATTGCCGGCGTACAAAGCAAAAAGGCCATTGCCTGTGTTGCTGCCGACATTATGAGCTTATTACTACTAAAAGCACCGGGTAAATTGGGTGCCGACGTAGTACTTGGTTCGGCTCAGCGTTTTGGTGTACCTATGGGTTACGGCGGACCACACGCTGCATTTTTTGCAACACGTGACGCATACAAACGTTCATTACCAGGGCGCATTATTGGTGTATCTAAAGACCGCTTAGGTAACGATGCACTGCGTATGGCAATGCAAACGCGCGAACAACACATTCGCCGCGACAAAGCCAACTCAAACATTTGTACAGCGCAGGTATTACTTGCCAACATGGCCGCGTTTTACGCGGTGTACCATGGCCCACAAGGCTTAAAAACTATCGCGCAGCGTATACATCGCTTTGCTGATATTTTAGCTGCTGGCCTAAAAGCTAAAGGTATCGCACTTAAACACAGCACCTGGTTTGATACGCTAACAGTAGTTAGCGACAGCAAAGAAGACGTAATAGCACGTGCACTTGCCAAAGGCGTTAACTTTGCCACAAACCACGACGGCGAATACTCAATTTCGGTTTCAGAAACCACCACCCGCGCCGATGTAGCTGAGCTATTTGATATTGTACTAGGTGAAGGCCATGGCCTAAGCGTAGATGGTATTGCAGCCGATATTGAAGCAAACGGTAGCGACTCTATTCCAGCTAGTTTAGTACGTGATGACGAAGTATTAACGCATCCAAACTTTAACAGCTACCACAGCGAAACAGACATGCTTCGCTACATTAAGCGCCTAGAAAACAAAGATTTAGCGCTTAACCACTCAATGATCTCGTTAGGTTCATGTACCATGAAACTAAACGCGACCGCTGAGATGATCCCAATTACATGGCCTGAATTTGCAAACTTGCACCCATTCTGCCCGCTCGATCAGGCCGAAGGTTACCAAATAATGATTAACGAGCTGCACGACTGGCTAGTTAATATTACGGGGTACGATGCAGTTTCACTACAGCCAAACTCTGGCGCACAAGGTGAATACGCAGGCTTAATTGCTATTCGTAAATACCACGAGTCACGTGGCGATGCGCACCGTAACGTATGTTTAATTCCAAGCTCAGCACACGGTACTAACCCTGCATCTGCGCAAATGGCCAGCATGAAAATTGTAGTGGTTGATTGCGATAAAAACGGTAACGTAGACATGGCAGATCTTAAAGCGAAAGCTGAAGAAGTGTCTGAAAACTTATCGTGTATTATGATCACATACCCATCTACACACGGCGTTTACGAAGAAACCATTCGCGAAATTTGTGACATTGTGCACGAGCACGGCGGCCAAGTTTACATGGATGGCGCAAACATGAACGCGCAAGTAGGCGTAACAAGCCCAGGCTTTATTGGCTCAGACGTATCGCACTTAAACTTGCACAAAACGTTTTGTATTCCGCACGGCGGCGGCGGCCCAGGTGTAGGCCCAATTGGTGTTAAATCGCACCTAGCGCCATTTATGCCAAACCACAGCGTAATTAACGTACCGGGCACAAACATTAACAACGGTGCAGTATCAGCAGCGCCTTACGGTTCAGCCGCTATTTTACCTATTTCATGGGCTTACATTACCATGATGGGCTCAGAGGGCTTAAAACAAGCCACTGAAATGGCGATCGTTAATGCTAACTACTTAACACACGAGTTAAGCCAGCACTTCCCAATTTTATACCGTGGCCGTAACAACCGCGTTGCGCACGAATGTATTGTTGACCTACGCCCACTTAAAGAGCAATCAGGCATTACTGAAATGGACGTAGCTAAGCGCTTGCAAGATTACGGCTTCCATTCACCCACTATGTCGTTTCCAGTAGCGGGCACGTTAATGATTGAGCCAACTGAATCTGAGTCAAAAGGCGAGATAGACCGCTTTATCGAAGCGATGGTGTCAATCAAAGGCGAAATCGACAAAGTAATCTCTGGCGAATGGTCAATTGAAAACAACCCACTTGTGTTTGCACCGCACACACAAGCAGACGTGTTAGGGAACGAATGGGACCGCGCGTACGACCGTTTTTACGCTGCATTCCCAGTGCCTTCGGTAGCTAAAGACAAGTTCTGGCCAACGGTTACACGTATCGATGACGTGTACGGCGACCGTAACTTAGTATGTTCATGCCCAGCGGTAGAGACATATCGCGACTAAGAGCACAGTTGTTCATGATAAATAAGTTCGCGAACGCGTATAAATAAGTTTGCGAATGGATAAAAGGTGAGTCCTAGTGGCTCACCTTTTTTATTGTTAGTTAAATGTAGTTCTCGTATAAAGAATGAAACTGATAGTTGAATCTTGAAGTTGTTAAGATGAAAGGGTACAACGATCAGCTTTCATAAATCACAGTGTTCTGTGTTATTGCTAAATGATCGGAAACCTTCATCTACATATCTAAATAATTTAAGCTAAATTTTTTGCCAGTATTTAATGTTGTAAAAGGCGTAATTGGTAAATCCCAACTGACCTGTAAAATCATTATTCGATCTATATTACTCTAAACCTTAGCTTCAAGTGGTTTCTAATGCATAAGATAAAAAAGGCATAGCGGCTTTATATCCAGCTGCTCTGAGCTCTGAAACCGCAGGGCCGAGCTTATTAAACCTAAATTCAATTTTCCCATTTGGGAGGTGTGAAAAAAGCGCGATGCACTCAACACTAGGATTTTCTTTCATTTCACCTAACCACGGTAACAAAGTTCTATTTTTTAACTGTTCTAGGGTGGTGCTGTGATCCGTCAAGCTTAATGCTATCGGCGTTCTATTTCTTACTAAGATACAAAGCGCTTGATAATACCCGTGCATAGCGTACTGCCTTGTAATATGAGAAACAGTTACTAAAAATGGATAAGGACCAACGCTGTTATAAAAGTTTAAATCTTCATGATGGACACTAAAATCGTCTATTTTAAAATCTTTAAACTCATCAAAACCAACTATCTTATCTAAATTATTTTCAATATAAGTTACTGCTTCGTCAAATAAAGGTAAAAGTGGGGATGAATCATCATTTGCCATATATTTTTGATAAAGTAATACAAAGCAATTAAGCGAAACATCGTTACTGTTAAGTACTAACTCACCCTGTGTTAACTTTACTAAAAACACCTCCGCTAATGCATCGTCTGCAAGCAAATAATCACAGGTATCTGCATATAGCAGCCCATTAGTAAATAAATCATCAGTTGATCGTGAGTGTTTAAACGGCGAAAGTCTGGTGATATAAGTATCATATACATCCTTTTTTGCTAGCTCGTTCATATTGTGCTCTAACAAAAATGTAATTCTGTTTGATACGCCTTCTAGCAATTTTTCATGTTGTACTTCAACACCTAATTGTTCCAATTTATTAAGCGCGTTTTCAAGCAAGTTAATCGTGGCATCAACATCATTCGCATATTTTGCTAGTGTCAATTGTGAAACGATTTGCTCTTCATTTGTCATTATTTTTACCTAAAAATTATTTTCCAAAATACAGTATAAATTTGCGCTATTCGAACCTTTAACGGAGTATAACTCTATATCAATCAATTCATTACTGCCCTTTACTACAAAAAGACACCGCGTTCGGGAGTGGGACTGTCCCATTTAGGCAATATATACCACCGAGAAAGTCGCCCAAGGTGAGTCCTTTTTGTACCAAAAAGATAATCACCAGCAACGATGTGACATCGGACGTAAGTAAAATCCGAAATGCAGTGTTGATCATTTTACTGTAACTTGGCCGTTCATTAGCATGGGGAGAAGCCAGTCGCGTAGTGAAGCGAGCTTTCTGTTTTCCAGAGAGTTTCGTACAATTTGTTCAATGAAATACTTTGTCGCTTCATTAAATTTATTTAACAACTCATCACTTGGATAAACATGCAAGAGGTTAACTGCATCAATAGGGCTTAAGTTTTTTTGCGAGCTGCCTGTAGCGATTTTTTCCAATCTTGCTCTTGATTCAGGCCTTAAAAAATATAAATAAAAATAGTTCTTCCATTTCTTATCACAAACAAACTTACCCACACGCTGGTTCAGTAGCAAATCTTCTTCGTTTACAATGCAAACTCGACCTACATTACCAGTAAGGGACATCAAAATATCGCCTATATTTAATACACAAAATTTTTGCATCCCTTTTGGTACAAAATCAACAAAGTCTGTTTTTTCAGTTGCCAGCCCCTCTGACTGCACATTTTTTATAGTTATTACTTTATATTTTCCATTCTCTTGATATGTAGATGAATCAAAAGGGAACCCTGAACCGAGAGTTAAGTGTTGTGATAGCTTTTTCACTTCCCACCCCTCCGGTATTTCGCGCTTTAGGGTTGAGTTGTAGACCATTTTTCCGCCGGATGTCTTGTAGGGGTTGCCATTGGCATCGGGGAAGTCGAACTGTACAAACCAGTAGTCGTACAGAGTTTTAGCCATGGCTTCCAACTCGGCGTTTATACGATTATTGAGTTCGATTTTTTCATTTAAGAGATAAAGAAGATCACCCGCTTTTACTTGCTCATTATATTCGGGTAACAAAAGATCCAAATATGAAAATATAGCCTCGTTCAAGCTTGCTCTAAGCGTCATGACAGCGTTGTTCGTCATGGTTTTTCTGAACATTGGGCTTCTTAAGTAGAAAGCCATGAATTTCGAGTATGTGATCTTAGTTTGTGTTGGACGAAGTCGTTTCAAAAAGCCGCTATAAGAAGCATTTGGGTAATCCTTGATGGCTACACAGCTCATCGCGAGTTCATCAACCACTTCGCTGGTCCGAGTAAGAAAAATATCACCGGCCTTTATCGAGTAGGTCTCCTTTTCCTTATCAGATGTGTCCATCAAGTCGAGTAATGCATCTGGTACGAAATAGTTGTTGAATACCGCAGAGAACGATAGAAATGGGCTGCCATGGCCAGCTTGATCTTTTTTAGACGATATCCCGGAAGACATTGTGTATAGGTCACAAAATCGATGCTTCTTGAGATTATTCATACTTCAACCCCGCCAACTGCTTTTTAATCTCAGTTTCCAACTCACGAGATTGACTAAAGAGGCTATCTAAATTGTTGGTAAAACCCTTCATCTTCTCGGCAAATTGCTCAGGAGTAATATCGACATATTCGATTTTGACATCTAAATACTGGCCAGCACTTAGTGAGTAGTTTTTAGCCTCGATATCGTCATAACTCACCACGACGGAAAAGTCTTCCACCACTTCTTTGGCGTTAAAGACATCAATAATTTGTTGTTCTTCTTTCGGAGTTAATACAGTTTTTTGGTTTTTTCCGTCTTTGACTTTTTCACCCAAGTTTGAAGCATCCACCAGTACCACATCGCCATCGTTGCTGGCGTCGATAAACAAAATCGATACGTTAGTGCCTGTGGTGGCGAAAATATTGGAAGGCATTGAGACCACACCAGCCAGCATTTTGTTTTTGACCAAATGCTCACGGATTTTTTTATCGATGCCTGATTGTGCGGTAATAAAACCAGTTGGTAGCACTACGGCTGCTTTGGCGTTTGGTTTAAGCGACGCGATGATGTGCTGCAAGAACAATTGGTAGATTTCCATCTTGTCCTTGGCTTTTGCTTTAATCTTTGGAATACCGGCAAAGAAACGCTCTCTATTTTCTTTGCTATCGAGGTCATCCCTAAAGTCGCTAAAATCGAGCTTAAACGGCGGGTTAGAGACAATATAGTCAAAGCGCTTTAGTGTGTCGCCATCCTGATGGTAAGGATGCTGGACAGTATTACCTTGGATCACATTTGGGATAGAGTGAACCAAATTATTTAAGATCAGGTTTAAACGCAGTAAGTTTGATGACTTTTGTGAAATATCTTGAGTGTAAATGCTACAGCGGTTTTCACCAATGGCGTGAGCCACGTTCATTAGCAAAGTCCCCGAACCTGCTGATGGGTCGTAACAACTGACATTGCGTACTGTGCCACGCTGTTCTTGTGGTACTAAAATTTCCGCCATAATGCGCGCTACTGCATGAGGGGTAAAGTACTCGGCGTATTTGCCGCCCGAGTTAC
The DNA here is from genome assembly GCF_005886415.1 of Pseudoalteromonas sp. S327. Taxonomy (NCBI): domain Bacteria; kingdom Pseudomonadati; phylum Pseudomonadota; class Gammaproteobacteria; order Alteromonadales; family Pseudoalteromonadaceae; genus Pseudoalteromonas; species Pseudoalteromonas sp. S327. The sequence goes on from NZ_PNDP01000033.1 coordinate 145,320, forward strand.
TGTTGTAGTCTTTGATAAGGTATTCAAAGATGGTGGCATAAAAGTCGAATTTTTGCGTGAAGATTCGCTCAAAGCTAAACTCTACCAGTTTGTTGATAATCGCGCGGCAGAAGGCATCGCGTTTTGAGTCGTCAGCAATGTATTGGCTAATGCGGTCGAACAACACTACCTTGGTACCACCATCGGTTTTTACTGCGAATACATCGTTATTTGTAATGGCGATGTCGATGAGGGTATCATCAAATAGCTTAGCAAAGTCCGGCGCGTTTTGTTGGCTAAATAGGTAGCTAATAAAGTGCTGAGGCTTTAGCCGTGCTGTGTCGCCACCCATTTGCAGTTGTAACATATCGAGGTCATTCTCGCTCATTCCAACTAAAACTTCTTCCCACTTATCAGCTTTGGCGATGTTGTCGTCGATTTTTTTAGCTTCAAAGGCAAATTTATCGTTTAAAAACTTGTACAAAAAGGTTTGGGTAATAATTTTAAATTCGTTACCGTCGTTACCTAAACCATAGTTTGCACAGATGCCTTTTAAGCTATCGATCAAGGTTTTTGTTTTTTGCTGAAACTCTAATTCAACCATTTGGTTTTTACTTCCTAATTAGTTCCACTGGCATTACCATGTTTGGCTACCGGTATTAAATTCTTTTAAATATTCTGCGACGACAAGATGGTTAATGTAACGCGAGGCGTCGGCGTTGAGTTTAATTTTCTGTTCTTTCATGAAGCGCGCGATTACCAAGGGCATCATTTGCCGTTCAAAGTAACTTTCGTTATCCAGCACTTGACTGTTATTAAGCACTTGCTCGTCGGCATCTTGCTTTACACTAGCTAGAGCTTCAAGGATTTTTCGTTCCGAATCACAGATGTCGCTTTGGCTCTGCTGGCGCTCTTGCAAGCGTTTATGGATACGGGTGTATTTTACATCACCTAAGTACTTTTGCCTAAGTTGGTTGTTTTGACGGTTTAGTTCTTTCACGCGGTCGTGAATTTTATTCAAGGCATCAATATTTGCAACCATTTCATCTTGAGTGACTTCGCTTAAGTTTTTCTTCTTAAACAGGCGCTCTAGCTCTTCTTTTAAACTGATAAAGTGTGGGTCTTGCTGGTCAAAGTTATTAGCTAGTGCTTCTCGAGCTTGGCGCAGAGTGTTTTTTAGCTTGTCGGCTAATACTAGTTCTTCTTCGCCGATTTTCACAAATTTGAAGATCACGTCTTCTAAAGCGCGGTTGAGCAGGTTAGTTGTGTCTTCGCCGTTTTCTAAATCGTTTTTAAGATTTAGTAAGTCCAGATGGTTACTGGTTTCGCGATAAAGAACATTTAGCTTGGCAAAATCCAGTTCACCGAGAAAGTCATACTCACCTTGCAATCGGATCAAGTTATACAAGCTGCGAGCATCGGCTAAGGCTTTCTTTAGTGCTAAAACTGTATCGCGGTCTTGTATTTGGCTGATTTGGTTGCAAAACTCTTCCATGTTGTCGGCTTCAAAACGGAACAGCACGTCTTTTATGTGTTCGATTTCTTGTTTGATCTCCTCCTGAGATTTAAATAAGTGCGAGTAGTGCTCCATTTCATCGCCAAGCTCTGCCTGTAACTCGTCAAAGTAGGCTTTGTTGGTTGCATCAAACTCTTTACGAATATCGGCAAAGTCCACTACATAACCATAGCGAAAATCTTTGTAAGTACGATTTACTCGCGTGAGGGCTTGTAGCAAATTATGCTTGCGGATCACTCGACCAAGGTAGAGCTTTTTCAGGCGCTTTGCATCAAAGCCTGTAAGTAGCATGTTGTATACAAACAAAAGGTCGATTTTACCTGCTTTGAAGTCTTTTACCCAGTTTTTGCGTTCTTCTTTAGTGCCAATGTCGTGAAGGATCAGGGCGGCGTTTTTTACTTTTTGTGCTTGTTTAGCTGACTCTGCATAGCTTGTTGACGTAGGTTCTGTAACCTCTAATGTTTGGTTTTTTTCGGTGGTGTTCTTCTGTGGAAGAACGGGGGTTTCTGCATACACTGCATTAAAAATTTCAAACATTTGCTTGGCTTGCTCTGAGCTGTCGCAAATGACCATGCCACCAATACTTTTGTCGTTTAAGGCACCACGACTTTTTTCAAAGTCGTTCACAATGTATGCCAGCATGGGCTCAACAAAGCTTTCATGTGCATAGATTTTTTTACGCTCGACATCACCCATTTTCACTTCGGCTTCTTCGAGTGCTTTTTGCAGTTCAATTTTATATTGAGTGCTAATTTCCTCCCGAATTAAGCGCAAAGTGTAACCGTCAGCAATTGACGCGTTGTAGTAGTATTTATGAATGTAATCGCCAAACAAGACTCGTGAGTTATAGTCATCGCCCAATAAGGGCGTACCCGTTAAGCCGATTTTAATAGCATTGGTGTCTGATTGGCTTAAATTAGCTAAGAAACTGCCTTTAGGATTATAGCTGCGATGTACTTCATCTAAAAAGTACACGCGCTGTATTGCCACGTTGTAGTCTTTAGTACTTACTACATTTGGGTCATCTTTAAATTTTTGAATGTTTACTAACGTGATTTCTGGCGTGCCCGAGTGATTATGAATCACTTGAGTCGCTTTTATATCTCGGCTGAAGGCATCACGTGAGTTAATAGTATGAACAGTTAAGCCTCTGGCTGTGAATTCACGCTGCGCTTGTTGTAGCAAGTCCAAACGGTCAACAATAAAGTAAAATTTGGGGATAACTTGTTGCTGTTGGAAGTAGTCAGTTAAAAAGCGCACATTGTAAAATGCCAGTGCGGTCTTCCCACTACCTTGGGTGTGCCATATAATGCCTTTTTTAACACCTTCGCTGAGCTTATGCTCAATGGCTTTGGTCGCAAATAACTGCGGGTAACGCATAATATGCTTTTGTAGTCCATCGGTTTCATCTACATAGGCTAAGGCGTAACGTAATATGAAGGCTAAGCGCTCACGGCTTAGTAACGAAGTACAAATGCGATTTGTTGGTCGTTCTGGCTGTTTGTTTGTCTGAAACTCTGGATTGCTACGAATAACTTCAAGATTGTTGTCTTTCAAGACTTTTAGTTCGTCGTCATCAGATAATGGCTTGAGTAATGCGGTAAGGTTAAGTATTTCTTCTTCGCGAAAATAATTAAATATCGGTTTATGGTAAGAACTACTGGCGTAGAAGGCACCTTGTACTGGTTCTGGGTTGCCGTCGTCGTACTCCATGTTGTTGGAGAAAATCATAAATTGGGTGATGTTGGCAAAGCGCTTGAATTTAGGGTTTTGAAAGCGTTTGTTGATGCGGTCACGCTCGGCCAGAACGCCTTCGCGGTTATTGGGCTTTTTCACCTCAATAAACACAAGTGGCATGCCATTTATTAGTAAAGTTATGTCTGGTCGGAATTCTTCATCACCGTTCTTGCAAGTCAGTTCAGTTACAACATGAAAAGTATTGTTGTCGAAGTTTTCAAAATCGATTAACTTTGTATTTGAACGCTCAGATAGGCGTTTAAAAAAGGCTTTGCCTAGGTCTTCGTTGTCAAGCAGTAGCTTTACATCGTCAAATAACCTGCCTGCTTCGGCTTCTTCAATGCAAGGATTAATTTTACAAATAGAAGCTCTGAATAAGTCAGGGAAGATATTTGTGTCGATATCCCAGCTTTGCCCCTTAAGCGATAGGTACTGATAGCCAAGACGCATTAAATGTAAAATTGCTGGAATTTTTACGCGAGAATCTTCATTAAACTTCATAACATTCCTTATCTTTGTTTTTGTTCTTCAATCCATTGCTCTAAATCTACGCGTTTAAAGCGCCAACTTCCATCCACCTTAAAGCCGGGCAATTTGCCTTCATTTGCAAGACGATATGCTGTCTTTTCATTGAGCTTTAAGTACTTAGCGAACTATTGAATGGTCAAAATATCATCGAGCATGTTTAATCTCTGTCTGTGAACAAATGGATAGTATGAGAAAATTGAGGGGTTAGCAATTGATTACGGGCTACACTCTAAAAACCAAGCTTTTTAGCTATATTCGTGCACAGCTAACTCGGTTATCGAGAATAGGCTGCCTACCACTTGGAAGTGTTTCAGCTTTCTCTTCTTCAGTGAGGCTAAATTGTTCAGCTAGTTCGTTAATTACATCCCTTAGCTTAACTTCTCTTCCATGGGTTCTATGTGCAACCTCTAAAAATGGGCGCATAAATTGCTGGTAATTAGGTATCACTAGCAGTCCTTTGTGTTGTTAGTACAATGGACGACAATACTGCGTACTGTAACTTTTATACTATCTAGGTACAGTATTGTAATTTAGCTAAAAGCTCAATATTTATGTGTTATATAGCGTATAAATAGAACTGAATTATAGCTACAAGCACTCATTTTCAATGTTCTTAGCTAATTGAATCAACAAGCTATGTTGTTTAGGGTCATCTATTGCTTCAATCGCTGAGCTATTCAGGTCGCCAAAGTATGACCCTAACCAAAGTACAATATCCCAGTCGAAATAGTATTTACTTACCTGTTCAATAATAGGTTCTAAAATAGGTTTAACACGTCGATTATAGATATCAAACTGAAAAGCAGGGTAGCCCTCATAGCCTGCGAAATTTGGTGCTGTTACAAAAAAGGCCTTATTTTCATCGACTAAGTTTTTTAAATCTTGTTCAGTAAATGGCTTGCTAGGGGTCGAGAGTAAATCAATGACTTGAGCCGCCGATAAAAGAGCGTGATGCGATAAGAATAAGTTGATTTGATTGTAATAAATACGGTGTTGCTCAGTAGGCGCATTTGTAAGTTTATTAAGTTTGAGCACTTCAGTAAAAAATTGAATGTACTGCTGAGTTCGCGAGAAATCGTTCATTTTAATGCTCCCAAAAAGCGCTTTATATGTTGTTTTTTATTAGTACGAATAAAAAAATCGAGCTCTTTTTCGAGCTTATCCCGCCCCTCAGGTGATTCAAGAAGGTCAATTAGCGTTGTCATTTTGTTAACTTTTTGCTTTTTTATAAAAAAATAAAAAAATTTTTTTTGAGAAAAAAGTCTGCTTTTAATCAGTTTTTCGAATAGCTTTAGCTTCGATTCAGTTATTACCATTTTGTTTCCCCTTCCGATTTATTATTGATTAACTACTGCTTATATTGTTGTTATTTGTCGTTTTTTTAAGCTTTTTTTGAGTCAAAAAAACGATGCTTTGTAAGAATGAGCTTGGTTGACAAACTTAAAATGCGTGTTATTAAGTCACTGATTTATATGTGTTAATTTTTATTTTAGACTGTTTTTTGTACTTGACACTATTTTTTTGTGTATATAGATTTAAATACATATCAAGAGAAGGTTACGGGTATGAAAAATTATGAAAATATTAATGAAGGCAATGAAGGGTTGCTCAAATTATACGAGACGCAGCCGCCAATTAGCGTAAGTGTAATAAACAGTATTGATGCTTGGAATCATAAGTGTAAAGTTAAAGGTGGGCATGTTCCTTTTTTATCGATTAAAACTGTGCCAACCAGTGGATTTGCATCAGTTACTTTACTTAAGGGTTATGATGTTCAGCTAGACACACTCTCCAAGCTAGAAACTAAGTTTGTTAAAGGGCTAGCTTATTATAAAAATATAGTCGCTATTAGCACTCAATATCCTTTATTAAAAATTACTGAAACTTTATCCATAGCAGAAAATCTAGGTTTAAGGCATCCCTCAAATATAGTTTCTAATAAACGGTCTAGGTACGAGCAAGTTTCAGTTATGACAACTGACGTGCTCATTACATATACCGATTCTAGAGGGAATACTTGTAAAGAAGCTTTTTCGCTTAAGTATATTTCAGAGGATGGTTGCTACCGCAGCACTCAAAATAAAGAACTTAATACTAAAAATAAGTTACAAATAGAGGCAATCTACTGGGAAATAAAAGAGGTGAAATGGTCTGAGATCACACAAAGACATCCGCTTATCAATAAAGACTTTCAAGATAACCTTTCGCAAATGAGTGTGTATGATGATGTTAATTACCCCAAAACTCTTCTAAAAAAAGTTAGAGGAAAAATCCTCTTAATTTACTCTAAACACGCTGCATTTATCGAATTTCACGCCTTAATAGAATTAGTTGCTGCATCTTTAAAAATCGCTGAGTGTAAGATTAGAGGGTGCTTTTGGGTTTTAATGAGGGAACACCAGCTCCCATTTAATATGCACCGAAAGATCAAACCATTTGGTTTACTCTATAAGTCAGAGGAGCCGTGGTTATGGGAATAACAGAAGCTATTACTATTGGCCAGGAATTATATTCACCGAAGTACAAGAAAAATGGTAAATATGTTTGTGATACTTATACAGTACTCGATCTTTTATATGAGAGTGGTGTTAAGTGCCTAATTTTAATTGAGCAAAATTATGCAAAACCTAAAAAGCCATTTATATATTCGATTGGTGATGTACTCGGTGGTTTTTATTTTCAAGATTATGAGGTACGTAACTGCGATTTTGCTAATTCTGAACGTGTACGGTGGTTTAAAGAACATCAATTATCTCAGGGGCAATGCAAATCAATACAGCTTAAAAATAAATCGAGTTATGAAAAGATACTTTCTAAAGCGAATCATAAGTACAAGTTCTCTAAACTACTTTTCCAAAGACCAGATGGAATTCGACTATACCTTAATGGCCTATTACACAGTGAAATTAAAACTTTAAGTGCTGAGTTTGGGTTTCACTTATCTTCAGCTTACCGAATCCTGAATATTTACTTAGCATTTGGTAAATGTCGTGACTCATTTATACCTCTATACAAAAATATAGGAAAATTTCGCAGCATAGCTAAAAATGCCATTGAAGCTAAGAAAAAGTTTTCAAAAGGCCTCGGAAGGCCTCCTATGTCCTATAAAGAGAAACGTCGAGTTGTTAATCAACAAGATGAAATCAATGTGTCTCATTTCATAAAAAGAATTAAACGACAAAGTTCACTGTCTATTTTGTGTGATGAGTTTAACCAGAGATTTGCGGTTAGCGAGCAGGCTAATAGAGAAATAGATTATTCAAAGTTACTCACACTAAGTCAATTTAGGCGGCTTTATTATAAGCTTGTAACAAAAGCAGATCATCGTAAGCGTATATTCGGCGCTAAGGAATTTAATAATAGCTATGCGACTAGAACCTCTACGTCTAGATCGGGTTTATCTTGTGTATCTGAGCGCTATGAGATTGACTCAACTACCATAGATGCTTATGTCGTGTCAGAGTTTAACTTTAAAGCAGTACCTAGGCTTACTCTCTATTTTGTTATAGACGTTTTTAGTAGTTGTATTGTGGGCTTTTATCTGACTCATCTAGGCCAATCAGAAGAGTCATTTAGGATGGCTTTATTTAATTCGTTTGTTGAGAAGTCAGCTTTATGCAAGAAGCATAACGTCGAATATAAAGATGGAGATTGGCCTTGTCATCATGTGTGTCGGGAGCTTGTTTTTGATCGTGGTACTGAGCTTAAAAAAAGAAATATAGAAAGTATGATTGATGGAGATATCGGCATCAAAACGGTCTCTCTTCCAACATCATACTTTGGCAAAGGCAAAGGAACTGTTGAGGGCGCTTTTAGGTGTTTTAAGGATGACTTTGCTAAAAGACTCGAAAGTTTTGTAGATAAAAATGGTCCTAAAGCGTTTCAGCATGCTTCAAGAAAAGCCTCCCTAACGCTTAAAGATCTAAATAGGTTAATTATAGAGTGGATTATCAAACGTAATAGCACTGCGGATGTTTCTAAAAAGTTGGACAAAGCAATGATGATTGCTGATGTTGACCCGACCCCCGTAGCAATCTGGAACTATAGTTTAGATTCAGTAGTTAATGAATTACCGCAGTGGAGTCCCCAGAAAATAATGGAGGGCATTCTTCCACTAATTACGGCAAAAGTAGGGAAAGGTGGGGTTGAAATAAAAAGAAAGTGTGGGGTGCGTAAAGTCGTATCATTAGTCTATCAAACAGACTGTAGCGACTTTGAGAAGTTTAGAATGGAAACCGCTCAAAATGACCATGAAAAAGTCGTTGAGATTGAAGTGAAATACAATCCTAGTTGTGCTGATAAAATATGGTACAGAGGACCTCATAGTAAGGGTAAGTTAATTGAATTTGTTTTAGATGAGAGGTATTGCAAATTTGAAGGTGCTGATCAGTTAGATCTATCTTTAATCGCTAATAAGGAGAGAGTAAACAAAAGTAAACAGAATTACGATAAAAGTCTGGCAAATACTAAGTTCGCAAAGAGCATTAAAGGTGCTGAAGATGGCAACAAGAAAAGCTATTCCCCCAAGTCTATGGCTAAATCATGTGTCAAAGATACTAAGTCTAATGTCGAGGAAGATAAAAAGAACGAAGTTAACAGTAACGCTAAAAAAGTGTGTAGTTTGATTGACCAGATAGAAGGGGACGAGTAAATGAGTAATTATTCTGAGCAAATAGAAAAACTTGCGGCTCCAAATCCATTATTAAAAGCACTCAACCTTATTGCTAATAAAGAAGATTTTATGCTTCAGAGTAAAGTTTTACTTAAAAAAGCAGATGTTCTTAAAGCTATAAAAGGTAAAGATGCATATGAAGTTATAGCTCTTAAAAAAAGATTTATGGATAAGTTTTTTTTCTTACCGGACGATGAAACTTGGGAAGTCTATTGTTCATTAAAAAATGCAATATCAACAGGCTATTTGGCAAAAAATATTAACGATGAAGCGTATTTTAAACAAATAAATGAGAAGTTATTTTCTTCCAATCAATTAAGCAAATCATCTTCATCTGGTGGTTATTTATGTGGCCCAGCAGGATATGGTAAAACGATGACGGTTGAGAGAGTTCTAAATACTATCCCACAAGTAATTGAGCATAATCATCAAGAGACAGCAACAAAAACGCCGTTAAAACAAATTGTATGGGTAAAAGTAACATGTAGTACATCATCTAAAAAAGCGACTTTAAGAAGTATACTAAAAGAAGTTCATCGTTTATCAGGCTCGATCTATAGTGAATCAACAAAATATAAATCAGTTGATCACTATTTAAAAGAGGTTACTTCTGTTTTTCTACAGTACTCAGTAGGAATATTGGTTATTGATGAGAGCCAATGGTTTAGTTCAGGAAGAAGAACTGATAAAGATGGTATTAATGCCAGCTTTCTACAAGAAATATACAATGAATTCAATGTTCCTGTTCTATTAATTGGAACGCCGATTTTGAGAGATGCTATTGTTGATAGTAAGGCTACTCAACGTCGTTATGAGCAGTTTATGAGTAAAAATTACAGCTGCATGACAATAGATAAAGGTACTATCGTTGAAGTAATTACAGTTCTTTTCAGCAACTATATTTTCCCAGAGTCAGAAGAAAAAATAACGAAAGCACAAATAAATAAAGTATTGGTTTTTTGTCGTGGAAACATGTCGATATTACTCAAGCTTGCTGAAAAAGCATTGGTTTTGTCTTCTGAAAATAATGACAAAAACATAAGCAGTGAGTTATTAGATTACGCAATGGATACTATAAAAATGGATGTTGAAACATTTTTTCATGGAGAAAGAAATTATTATGCAGATGACAGCAAAAATGAAAAAAATAAACAGAGCTCTAAACCACTAGAAAAAAAAGCTGTCAATAAACAAAATCTATTGCTTGAAAAATTATCAAAAGTAGATGGGATGATTGACATTAATTCGTTTGATAGTGGGGTTTCAAAGTGAGCGACCTCGAACATTTCATCAACTTCTTTCCAATTCAAGCTAATGAATATTTTCCCGCGTATATAATGAGATTACGCTATTTAGGAAAGCATTTTAGCTTACCTAAAGAAATGCTTATATCCGATATAAGGGCTTCAACAATACCCGATAATATCTATCCACGCTCCATTATCCCTTGCATAAAGATATTGGTGCCAACAAGTATTGAAAATAACAACGGGCCTATAAACCGTGCGGTATTAATTGATCATTTTAGTGCTAATTATTGGCAAGGCTTTATCAAACCCGGTGAGCTAAACCTTTACAATGCAGCGATTATAAATGGTCATAAGGCAAGTAATAATCTATTTGAAGGTGAGCAGTTTTTAAAAGTATTTAAACCTCTTAAGTTTTGTAGAATGTGCGCTGAAGATGATAGAAAATCAATAGGCTTGGCTTACTGGTATAGTGAGCATCAAATACCAACAATTTACACTTGCTCAAAGCATTCGTCAGTTTTAGAACATGCCGTATGGGAGCATAAAAAAACCTTAATCGATAATCCCATTATATCTTCTAATAATGCGTGTAAATTACCTAGGGTAATTATAACTCCCTTACATGTTTGGTTGGATAAGCAATCTAAATATTTATTAACTCAGCCCTTACCAAACACTAGGGCATGGGTTGCCTCAGTTCGCGAAACTTTATATGAACTATTTGAGGCAAAATATACGTCAAGGGGCGTTGTGTTTTCATCTAGGTTAATTAACCAATGGGGTTTATTTCTAAGAGAATCATTTAACAAATTGGAGCCTACTAAGCGTTATAGTGCTGAAATTGAGAAATCTGCCAACTTTAAAATTCAACATGTTTTATTTCCAAAAGTGAAGCAGACGCACCCCATGATATTTTTGCTTTTAATTAAATTTGCTGAAGAATATACGGGTGAAAATATAGCTAGCTATCGCACTGAGCATTTTAAAAAATATTCACTTAACTGTGATGGGCTACTGAGTTAAAGCTAATGAATATACTGCCGTTGCTACCTGATGAGACAATATATTCATTTTTAGCACGGCTCAGAGTTTACTCGGGTAGCTATAATCATCGTTCAGCGAGCTTGCTTTGGTTTGAACAATATGGGCTAAGTTTAGACCAAAAGCTAGCCACCCACTTAGCGTATTTTTCTGCGCAAACGAAATTCCCAGTAGAACTATTACTTAATGATCATACTTACTACCCCTTATTTTCTTTAGGGGGTAATGAGCCTAAAAAGCTTAAAGACGTTATGCTCACTGGTCCATCTTATCGATTAGGCAATTACGCTAAAATCTCCCAATCGGGTCTGAAAGCATTGAGCAAGGATAAATACTGTTTATCGTGCATTGAAGCTGATAAAGATAAGTATGGCGTTGCTTATTGGCACCTGTCGCACCAGTTCACAGGCATACAAAGTTGCCATATACACAATACGTTACTTGTCGACACTTCGCCTTCATCAAGAGTATACAGCTTGCCTCCGCAAGCAATATCATCTTCTGATGCGCCAGCGAGTGATTTACAGCGGTTTTTCACTACTTATGTGTTGGAAGTTAATGAGTCGGCTAAAAGTCAGAAGCGTAATGATTTGTTATTGGACAAAAGTAATTTGAATGCCCTGATTAGACAAAAAGGGTTTATGGGTAATGACAGTATCAGTATGCAACGTTTAATAGCAGTTATATCAAACATAACTGTGTGCCTGTTTAATAACGATGTTTTTACTGAACACGTAGTAAGAAATCTTATTCGCAAGCCTTACTATGCATGTCATCCGCTTAAACTTATATTATTTCGCTTTGCCTTGGAACAACTGCCTGACATAGCGGCGCAAGAGCATTTACAGTTATTGAAACCAATAGATAAAGATAAAAAACGTGAGAAACAGTGTCTATTATTACTACAAGAAGGTGAATTAAATTTTACTGAAATAGCTAGGCGTGTCAGCTGCTCCATAGGTTATGTGATTAAGCTAGCTAAACAAGAAAATATAGCTTATTTAAAACGGACGCAATTTATTTCAGCTGATATAGAAAAGCGTATTTTGACGCGTTTAGTAAAAGGTGATGCTAGAGATGCAATAGCACGCGAAGAGCAAGTATCTGTTAGCTCTGTTGAGAAAATATGTGGTGAGCATTATCAGCTTTCAGAGTGGCGACAATACTTAAGGGCACTGGGTAAAAGAGACAAGTATCGTATTGAGATGCGTTCAGCCCTTACAAAGCACTCCTTTTCTACACGTGCCGAAATTAAAGCTATGTACCCAGCTTGTTATATGTGGCTTTATAAATACGATACCCAATGGCTATATCTGCACCTACCGCCAGCATCCTATCGTTCAAAATAATTAATAGAGGTGTGAGATTGATGAGCCATCAAATCATTTGTATTCAAGTTAGCGAGCTTAATAAAAGTAGCCTCTATATGCATCATCGACTAACAACGCCTAGTTTATGTTTAATTGAATATAGCGATGATTTAATGGCTCAAATCGAACGCGCGCGGCAGGTACTTTCAAGCAATGAGCTAGAAGAAGTGGTATTAAAAGTAACGGGTATTAATTGGTTATTTGAACTTACAAAAAGGTATGGGCACAATACAGTATCGTACTTACATGTGACCCCCTACACGATTGCTTTTTCGGGGTTAGTGCCACCTAATAAAGAGCCTTACTTTACCACTCCTTATATAGCTACAACTGATATTTTAATAGACGGTTGTACTCTTAAAAAGGTCGAGCTAGATAAAGGGCGCTATACGTTGGCTTTATCTATGGTCAAAGAGCTTGAAGTAAAAGAAGTTGAACTAGAAGAATTATCTAATTTAATTTGGCGTTTAGACGAAGTAGGGAACTCAATACACGCACTGGATAATAGTTGTATAAATAGTTTATCCGCCGGTTGTGATTCCACTTTGTTAAGTATCAACGAGGAGATTAACCATTTAGAAGCAAGGCTGGAAAAGCTGGAGCTTTATATAGAGCAACTTCTAAGGCGGTTAGTAAAGCGTTTGTTTGGTATCGATTACGGTGATTGGTTAACACATATTAGTGCTGAGACAGGGAATAAAGTCAGCTTACGTTTCGAGCATTGTAGTTATCATAATAAAGTAATTACATTTAGTGGTGTGGGTATTACTAAGGCAGGTAAAGTGGGTAAACGCGATCAATCAATTAGCATTGATATTAGGAAAGAGGGATGAATATTCAGTCCTTGATTTCAAAGCTAAAACAAGCCAAAAAGCGCCGAGTTATATTTGATTACCATCGCTCACCAAAAAATGGGGTTGATATAAGTACCGAAGACTGGATATGGATAGCCCCTTTTTTGTATGGACTGTTTAAAGAGCTTAAATCAATGAAGTACACCATTACGATAACATGGTGGGGAGAGATTTTTGTTATTTACAAAGGGGCTGATACTGCATTTGAATTGACTTTAAATTACCAATCCTCCGTTCCCTATACTTATGAATTCACGCAGCGAGTACGAGATAAAACCCATGTAATACACACGATTTCAACTAGACAGATAGCTTTAAATTTGGGGCTGAAAGCCTATCGTACGGGAACCAAATGGCTCTATATCCCTTTAGGGGAATCCACAGCTACGCCAGCTAGTGCAGCATGTAAGATTAACGAAGTGATGCAATCTCGACTTAAAGAATATAGTTTTGCTGGCTGGTCAGTAAAACCCGATATAGCGACGTCAGATGACATTGCGGCTGCTATTCATTATGGAGCAGCCTTATTTGGTTTAGGCTCCAGGTTTGATTACATCTCTAAGAAGCTTCTTGAATTAATAATTTACCAAGACATTGAGTTAACCAATAATGCTGTACACATAAAACGTAGCCTTTATCTAAGCGGCTATGAGTTTTATCTAGATATTAAACACCTCTCTTTTATAAAAAAGTATTTACCTCCTCAATAAATTCATACCTAAAAAGCATACTAGATATTTTTGATTTAAGTTCTACACTTTCAAATAAGCTTATTTGAAGTGACTTTTTATATATTAAAATTAAGGATATTTAAGATGGATCTATATTATGTAAACAATAACTCGCAGCCTACTGGTGAACATGAAGTGCATAAAAATGGCTGTAACTTTATGCCATCAAATAAAGCAGAGCTAGGTATGCACAGCACATGCTCTTCGGCAGTACAAAAAGCAAAGAATATTTATCCTAATGTGGATGGGTGCAAGGTTTGCATTCCTAATTGCCACACTAGATAATTGTTCCTTAAATGGGAAATAAAGGTACTTTTTCGCAAACTTATTAATTTTTTTGCTGCTCGCCAGCCCAATGAAAATGGAGGGGGTATTCGCAAACTTATTTATCATGAACAACAGTTGTCGTTCTCTAATAAAGTCTGTGACTTTATTTTAGTAGTTTGTGAGTCGAATATAGTTTGTGACTCATAAAGAATAAAAAAGGTGAGCCTAGTGCTCACCTTTTTTATGAAAATTTATAGTATTTTTTTGGACTAAACCAAAACAGGGTCACTCTATTATTTAAGTGACAGAACTATATGTTAAATAACAGGAAAAATGGTCAAAACCGTGTTATTGTTTTTATACAATAAAAAAGGCAAATGTTTAGCATGGATAAAGCTTGGATCAAAATCATTTCAGTAACAGGGGCTGTAGGTGTAATAGGCTATTTGTTTAGTCTTTTTATGCTCAACTTTTTTAGTGACTCTGTCCTTTCTTTGCTGGGGTCCGAAAAAGTATTTTATGTCATAGTATTGTTGATGTCGGTTTTAGCAATTGCGCTGATTCTAGCAATATTAAAACCTAAAGAGCTGCAGAAGAATCCTAGCTCTGGTGAAAAGAATATTTCTGTTAGTTATAAAGACTCAACTCATAAAGGAAATAATAACTTTTAGCCATGAGTCAAATAGAAGTAAATTACAAAGGCTCTGAACACAAAGGGGATAACATATTTGTTCCGCTTACATCTTTAGAGCAAGCCATTGAGCAAATAAAAAAAGATCTTGGTGAAGATGAGAAGTTAGTCGATCTTATTGAAGAGCTGACTGATTATGTTACGAATCATCCTACACGTGAAATTATTGGTTTAGAAAATAAGCTTAGAAATGGTCAAAGGGATGATTTATTAGATCGAGCGACATTGTTAAAAAATCGCTTTGAGAGGCGAGTGGCTAAACAGCAAATGTCATTGGCTGAACAGCAGGTTTATGTACAAATTCTTTCAACAATTAGCACTGTTTGGCACCATAAAATAAAGCCTCTAATTGATATTGATACTTCAAAAACAACAATTGACAAGGTGATCCAAGAAGAGTTAATTGAACCAGTTCATAAAGCAGTTGTACGTTACGATACACTGGCGACAATGGAGCTTGTCAGTGGCATGATGTATTATCTTACAGGTAAGTGTCACTTGGTATGGAATAAGCCATGTTAATGTACCACCCAGCACAAGACATCAACCACTGTGTTTATCGTGTACTATTGATTCTAGAAAATACAGAACATAGCTCCTTGAGTATTGATATTTATCGCCTGATGGATTTTTATACGGTTTTTCCATATTTATTAAAACTTATCAAACCATTACCTACGCCAATAAATAAACATCGTAAGAAATTTGCTGACATTCAGGAGCCATTTGAGTCTCTAAAAAATACAAAGCGGATAATGCATGAGTTAGAAATCCTACAAACTATCGCATTTCAAAACTTATTAGCTAAAAGCTTTTTATGTAAGGAGTCGTTTGAAAAAGGCCTGCTTAAGAGAAGTGAAACTCTATTACCAATACAAATGCAAAAGTCATTTAAAGCTGCACGTTTAGTTAATGAAGAGTGGTTTTCTGTAATAATAAATGAATTTCCTAAAGCTAAATTTGTAGGTAAGTCAGGGATTAAAGCCCGTACAGGGTTAATGGAATTTAAATATGATGTGGAGCCAAAATGAGCCGTTCTAAATTATTTGTAACCCGGTTTGCAGTATTTGGTGCAGGCAAGTTTTTATATGATCAAAAGTTTCATGTAGGCGTGAACATCATTCGAGGAGAGAATGGTACAGGTAAATCTACTATTATGGATTTACTTAACTATGGTCTAGGAGCAGAAATAACGGAATGGACTGAAGAGCAACAACTCTGTGATTGGGTTGCCACTGAAGTTTTATTGAATGGTCATGTTATTACCTTTAAGCGAAATGTAACGCCAACAGGTCAAGAGAAAGTGTTTTGCTTTGACAGTGCAATGCAAAATGCCTTGGAAGCAATCGAGGGTTGGAAAAAGTTTCCAATGAGGCGCAACAGTGATACACATAGCTTTTCTCAGCAAATTTTCGAATTATTGAATTTGCCTCGCCACAAGACTGATGAAGATAAGAATTTAACAATGCATCAAATTCTTAGGTTGTTATATGTTGATCAATTGTCCTCTACCACAAAACTTCTTAAAGAAGAGCAAAAGTTTGACAATGTTACCTTTAGAAGAGCTATCGGTGAATATTTATTGGGCATTGATGATTTGGAAGCCTATAACCTAAGACAAGAGCTTATTGAAGCCAACAGAGAATTTGAAAAAGTAAATGCTGAGCTAAACGCTATTTATAGAATGTTTGGTCATGATGAATCTTTAATTAATGTTCAAACGCTTAATAATGATATTGCTGAAATTAGTAAAGAAATAGAAAACCTAGAGCAAAGAAGGCTGGAAGCTAAGTCTGTCACAGCTGAAGATGCTTCTGAAGAGGTAAAAATTAGAGTAAAAGAATTAGTAGCGGCAATCGACAATAACTCCCGTCAGTTAGCCTCATTTGAGGCTGAAAAAAATGAACTAGAAACGGAAATAAAAGAGACAAAATTGTTCTTAATTTCGCTCGAAGAAAGAAAAGCCGCATTATCTGAGTCGCAATTAACTTCTGCCGTTATTGGTGGTGTTAATTTTGCTTATTGTCCGTCTTGTTTAGAGCCGATTGAAGAAAATGATACAGATAGTTGCTGTTTGTGCAAAAAATCAAAGCCTTCAGAAGACAAAGATTTTGCATACTCCCAGCTTCTTAATGAAATTAATTTTCAAATTAAAGAAAGTAAAAAAATCATTGAGGCGTTTGAAAGTGATGTTTTGAAAATTACAGCTGTCATTCCTAAGGTTCGCTATCAGTTAGCAAGCGCAAAAAATGAGTTAAAAGAAATAAATACTTCTACAGATGACAAAGAAGCCGTGCTGATTGAGATAGCATCAGAAATTGGCTTCTGTAGGAGTCAAATATTATCACTGGAAGATAAGCGAGAGCAGGTAGAAAAAGTAGACACGCTTAAAGAACGAAAAGCTAATGCAATAACTCGAATCAGCAACATAAAAGCAAAGTTGGAGGAAGTGGCTTTACTGCAAGAGCGTAGATATGTTGAAGTATATAGCTCGATTGAAAGCAAAGCTAAGAATTTACTCAAGCTAGACGGGGGTTACGAGCCATCATTCTCTGCACCTGAAGAAGTCGTTTTTGATTTTGCTAAAGATAAAATGTTTGTTAATGGTCGCAGTAAATTCTCAGCGAGTTCAATGGTTGTTATGAAAAATAGTATTCGATTTTCTATATTTGCTCATGCTGCTGATGATAAATACGCTCGAATTCCCAATTTGATCCTTATGGATAATATTGAAGATAAAGGGATGCGAGAAGAAAGAAGTCAAAATTTCCAACGTCAGATGGTTAACGTGTGTGACACTATTCATGATGAATATCAATTGATTTACACAACTTCTATGATTGCAGATGAGCTAGAAGGGACTGCAATGTGTGTTGGCCCGTATTATCCAAAAGGGACTCACACATTAGACTTTTAAACATTTTGAAGTATTCGTTTGCGATTGTATCTTGTGGCTTAATAGATAACAAAATCTGTTTTAGTTTAATGCAAATAATTCTTTAGAGAGAAGTTCAATTGAGATAACTGCTGTGGACTGAAACCGTTACGCAGCAATTCAAAATAAGACTCTGAAACCAAAGGGGTCACCCATTAGAAAGTTCCGGTCAAGCAGGCAGCTGTGTTTTCTTGAACTCTTTATTCGAAAATACCAAGTAGTAATCACGTTGATTGGTATCAATATGCACCTCTTGGCTTTCGCCTCAGTCATCGTTTAGTGCTAATACCAGCCCAAACTATAAATATCTTGAAATTATACTTTTAAGCTCTATAGTTACGCGTAACAACACCCCTCCCGCTACCCGTAAGCTCAGCGCCCTGCGAGGGGTTTATTATTTCTATAGCATGATAAAAGGCTGTAATTTTGGCTTTTTGTTGTGTTTTAACAAGCTTGCGGCAACGCTAGCCCTTAGCTAACTTAAAACCTTCCTAATCATCAGGGCCTTTTAAAGTAAACACTAAATGTTTACGCATATCTTTTAAAATCACGCCTTTTTTAAGCATTGCGGCGCTTAAGCGCTTTTGCCACTTTAATAAATCAGGCTCTGCGGCTGCTAAAGCTTGTTCGTTTTCAAACTGAAAACAAAGCAGTAGTGAACTTGGAAATAAGTGATATTCCACATCAAACCAGCACTGCAACATGCCAGGGATTTCTTCGCGCCCTTGTGCTTCTAGTTTATCGGCAACGTTAAGCACAAGTGCTTGTTGTTTTACTTGCACTGCAGAGAGTTTTTTCATTATTAAAATCCAAATTAGCGGCTAATAGATACAGCCAGAGTGCGGGCATTATACGCAAGCTTGTAGCTATGCAACAACCGTAGGTTGGTTTGAGCGAAGCGAAACCCAACACCCAGCCAATGTAATAGCCACAGCTAAAGTTAAATACAATGTTATTTATTGTAGGCGCTTAGCTTGCTAGCGCGTTGGCCGAAAGCGGGCACTATTTGGTTTTACATGTAGAGGGAGTTTGTTTTAGTTTTTTAAGCAGGAAAACGTACCTAAATTACTATTCCCACACCTAAAATAAAAGCGACACTATTCAGCTAAAAGCTAAAAGCTAAAAG
>NZ_PNDP01000034.1:0-13611 GCF_005886415.1 Pseudoalteromonas sp. S327
TTCCCACACGCCACATGCTGTACTGTGCTGCTCTACAAAAAGTGATCTAAAAGTCAGGCTTAGAGCCCAGTTCTTACCGTTATCGCTAGGCAAATAGGCCAGAGTATCGGTAATTTAGTGAAGAGATGATCAGTTTTCTACACACTACGAACGGGTTTACCCTACAAAAGGTGATCAACTTTCCACACACTGCGAACGGGTTTACTCTACAAATGTTGATCAAAAAGTCAGGCTTAGAGCCCAGTTCTTACCGTTATAGTTCGGCAGGCTTGGCAATTGCCCTTAATTTATCAAAGTATTTTATTGAAAGCCCAAAGAACCAAAGCGACTTTCGTTTATGCTCGAACGAAAAATATACGGGCCATTCAGTTACTACTTGGTCATACAAAAATTGATAACACCATCAGATATTTAGGAATAGAGATTGAAGATGCCATTAAGATATTGAAAGAAACCGATTGTTGATTTAACTCAGGCAGTGTTCTTGTGCTGCCTTTGCCCCATTACGAGTTGTAACCTTTCAATTACCCACACATCACTTTGCAGATTGTAAATACTTAGCTATAGAAAAGCACTCATAGAAGTCCACTTGCTTCACACCGACTTTTAACAACGTTGTTCTCGCTTTTCTGTAAACTAGATATTTTCTTTGCTCGATCACACTCCCAGTTATTTACTGGATACATTTTGTCCCACGCTTTCATTAGCTTTCTTTGTGATGCACTCATATTATATCGTTTATAAGCACTTTCCATATAAAGGTAAGTACGTGTAATCGCCCCTCTTGCTAATTCAGGCGGCTCTGCTTTTCTATTATCTATCTTCATCGCACAGCTACCGAAATCACTTTGTGCTGAAGGCAGGATAGTGAAATTATAATTACTTCTCAGTGCATTAACGGCACCTATAGCAGGATAAAGGTTGAACATGTCTGCCTGCATAAAGCGATACTCAGTGCTCACTTTCTCCGCACATCTTCGACCTTTAAACGACTTCCCTCTGCTACTAACACATTGACTATGCCCATCTCTCCATTCACTGAAAGTACGACCAAAGTTCTCTGCTGGCACAACATGTTCCCACTCAATTTTTTGAGCACGCTTAAGATACTTAGTTGTAGTAAAACCTTTTGGGGTAGTTACTTTTTTATGGGAATTAAATTCGGCACCACAGTAAAGCGTACTTCGGTGATTGTTATGAACTTGCTTGTCTAACACCTTCTTCGCTTTACTAAATGATTCTATTTCTTGATTTTCAGCGAATACCTCAAAAGTGCCTAGTATTGTTATAAAGAATGCTATTAAAAATTTCATAAGGTTATCTTAAATTTAGAATTCATAAGGTGCCACAGATACTTTTATAAGTTTATGTGGGGTTTCTCACATACTTTGAGATATAAATAGATCCATCTTTTATTAAGATACACCTAATCCAACTAAAAGGTGTTTAGAAAATGAAATTAAATAATCAAGAAATTAAAAACTTAAAATGCAATTCTGGGCAGAAACATACTAAAAAAGATCTCGGTAAAAACTTATATGTATTGGTAAAAAATACAGGCTTAAAGCAATTTCGTTTCCGCTATATTTTTGATGATAGGCATAAAGAGATAGTCTTGGGGAATTACCCTCAAACAACTCTCGAACAGGCGCGCACTAAAGCGAACGAAGCCCGCTTGCTTCTTAGCAATTCAACAGTCCCTATGAGTTAGGTAAGTTAACAAAGGTTAAGGGCCTTGTTAGAGTTTAACCAAATAAAAATTATAGCCAACAAGCAAAATTACTGTGTTGTTGGCTAAACTACTTACCTTAGAGAATTATAGGGTATAAATATAATCAATAAATTTTAGCTATAAAATAGATGCTATTGTGCCTCGTGATTTTCATGGCATAGCTCAACTTTATTAAGCTAACAAGAAAACTATCATCATAACGAATGCAATTAGCTCATCGCACTATTTAAATATTTAGCTCACCATAGCAGCATTTCGTTTCTCAAAAAACGATAGATTATGTGCATCAATTTAAATGCAAGTATTGTAACAGCAGTTTGAAGATGCGTACTATTTTGAGTTAAAAACTGTCTAGTGAAAGCTGGTGAGTACAGATATCGATCACACAAAAACCAAAGCTATGTCACCAAAAACAAATGGTATCTGCGAACGTTTCCATAAAGTTATACTCATGAATTTTATCAAATTACATTCCGTAAAGCTCGTTAGGGGAATTACAAAAGGATCTGGGCGAATCGATGATTTATTATAATAATGACCGAACTCATCAAGGAAAAATGTGCTGTGGCAGAACGCCATTGGAAACATTATTAGATGGGAAATCGATTTGGGCTGAGAAGAATTTAGCTCAAATCTAAAATGACAGTCACCGATTGAAAAACGGGTAACTATCAGATCAAGTCTGAGCTAGTACATCTGAATGTAGTTGTTGCAATTCACCTAAATGATATCTATTAAAGTACGCACATTCTTTAAACCCTCATCTACGTCATCAAGGATGTATTCAAGTGCCGATAATCCATCAAAGTGCTCATTAGGTTTATTTATCCAACTATCAGCTTGTAAGCGGTCATTAAATATTAAGCCTAGCCCTCTATAAATGCCGATGACGTAAGAGATTCTTATTAGTACGTCTTCACTGAGGCTTCCAGCACACCCTTGTTGCCACTGCTCATATATATGAGCACCTTTGGCACCTAGCAATGTTTTTTGCTTATAAGGCTCTATCTGCCAAGCTTTCATTATATTAAAAAAAGTTTTTAATGCCACTTGGGCCGTTCTTTGTAGGTCTTCTTGACGAACTTTATCCATATATATTATTACACCTTAAAAACTTGTTTCTTAATAATAAAAAATTATAACGATGTTAAGCTGTATTGTTCCAATACTCTAAAGCCATTACTTCTGAGCGTTCAGAACTCATATATTCAGCAAGCCTTTTTACTTTAATAGGGTTTTGGTTTTGGACTTTTTCGTTTACTGCATCTAAAGCATTCTGCACATCTAAACTATTACCATCTACAAACCAATGACAACGATCTTTGTGTCTTGAGCCTGCAACATAAGAGGCTGCCCTATCCATTGCTTTGTTATAAAATACAAAAGTGTCGCCATCGATCGTTCTTCCCTGACTACTGTATACCGTAAAAGCATATGCATGTACTAACTGAAGTGCGCCTTGCTCGTTAGAATATTCTGATTTTAAAAATGTAACTTCTTCACCAGAGTCTTTTTTTATAGTAAAAAGAATATCCGAATTGATAGCTTTAACCTCCTTAATAATGCCAAGTTGGCCATTTATCAGATTTCGTTCAGGCGTATTTTTAGTAAACCTGACACGATCGTGGCTTGAAAATTTTTGCAAAAAATACCTCTCAGAAACAACACAATTAGCCTTTATATCCTCTTCACCTAGCAAACCTCTTTGCTGTAATTCACTTCTAATAAATTCATTCAAAGGTTGAATATCTTTCCAGCTATAAGCTATAACTAACCAATCTTTTTTTGGATTCGTATCTACATAGATTGACCAACGTTTTATCAATCTCTCCAAAGCAAGCTCCCTAGTCTCGGCTATATGCAATAGTCCTTTTGCAATCATTATTTTAAGTGCTTTTATTGAGTCACCAGATCTCAATACTGTTACAAGACTTTTAGCCCAATTCTCACGCTGTCTATATATAGTTTGTAACTCTGTAAAGCCATATCTTTTGGACAAGTATAATAAACACCCTCCATGGTTAATAGCACGTAACTGCTCAACTTCGCCTACTAAAACCAATTTAGAACCAGATCTCTTTATTTCCTTTAATAGCGCTAATAAATCTAATGAAGGAACTAACCCAGCTTCATCAATTAATATTACCGTATTAGTAAATTTATTATTTTTATGTTTAATTTCAATTAATAGCTTTTCGAAGGTACAACTATTTATACCTGTTTCGGCTTCCAACTGAGTCGCTGCTGCTTTAGATACTGTAGCGCCCACTAATTTATATCCTGATAGTTCGTAAGCTATACGCAATGCCTTCATAGATGTAGATTTACCAGCTCCAGCCCTACCTTGTAAAATTTCTAATCCTGTGTTGGTAAGCTTCTGTATTGAGCAACTTTGCTCTAATGATAATTTGAACCCCTGCTCTAATTCTTGCTTGCTAATTGCTTGCTTGATAACATTTTCAGAAAGCCGATAGTTATTATTACCTCGCAATGAATCAGCCAGACCAACTAGCTCGTTTTCAAACCGCAACATAGGCTTTGTTGTGTAAATTTCCTGTCCGGTTGAATTGATAACCGGCCCTAAAAGTCTTGTATTGTTGAGGATAGCCTCTACAGTATTCAAGATTTCGGATAAGTTCACATGAAAGAACTGAGCTTCAGTTGCTGCTATTTCATATATTTTGCGTATATCTACAATTGCATTTGATAGTGTCAGTTTTTTGATAATTAAAACTACAGGCAAGGCCTCTATAGTCGGTACGTTTTCTGTATTCAGATTTTTATATAGCTCTTCTTCAGTGTAACCTAGCTCGTTCAAAGCCATACGCCAAGTATTTATCTGACTAGTCAAAATCTTTTTTTGTTTTGGTTTTCTTGAATAAAGTGAAACTTTGTTTTTCACTTCAGGGCTACTATCTTCAAGACCCATCTCTTCTAGTTTATTATTAATGCCTTCACTTCGCTTAGAAAAAAGCCTACAAATATCAAGATTGCTCCCTGAAAATGTAAAACAATCTGTTTCATCTACCCTAATTATTTTAAAGCCTAACTCTCTTAAGCCACTGGCTAATAAAGCTCTATAAACTTGTACAGCGGCTTTTTGCCAGCGGTATATAAGGTGTGAATGCAAACTAGCCCACTTACCATCTTCTCTCAAAGTTAACCGAGAAAGAAGTGCATGCGTATGTAAATGAAAATCCCCCTCCCTTGACTCGTAATGTTTAAACAACAATGCTGCAAAGCCCTTTGTTTTTTTTAGGTTTTTACCTCCCTGCCCAGTTCTAGTAAAAGACACTTTTAACTCCAGAAACTCTAGAGCCCCTAGGACAGCTTGAAACTGGGCTTCGTCTATACGTTTTTGAAATAGATCATCAACTCGTACAAAAGCTTTAGAGATAGGTTTCGGCGCGTTAAAAACTATATCCAATATTTCTACTTTTTTACTCTTTACGGAGCCAATGAGCTGCTTGCCATGGATATCACATCCTGAAAATATATTTTTTAATTCATTAAAATACATTTTTGGTTTAAAGTTCAACGCCTTTGAAAC
Organism: Pseudoalteromonas sp. S327; assembly: GCF_005886415.1. NCBI lineage: Bacteria > Pseudomonadati > Pseudomonadota > Gammaproteobacteria > Alteromonadales > Pseudoalteromonadaceae > Pseudoalteromonas > Pseudoalteromonas sp. S327. The sequence continues at coordinate 5,283 of NZ_PNDP01000034.1, forward strand.
TGCCCCCGTATAAAGAATATCTAAAGGCTTCGTGTTGGTTTGATGATCATTTTCAATGTAATAATCCAGCCGAGATTGCTTCGATATTGAAATCACTAAAGTTTAATTCCATTTTCAATTAGACGATCAATGGCCTCCTCTTTTTCATCTTCGTTCAAATTTAGCATTACAGAGATTACTTCTATCAAAAGTTGTCTTTGCCTTTGCTCCATTAGAGTTAAGTGGTTTTCTATTTTTTGTTGCTCAAAATAATTTAGGCAAGATTTGCGTATAATACTCGCTATTGTTGTCCCCTCATTTTCTGCTTTAAATTCTAATTTGCTGTAATCATCTCTTGTAAATCTTATAGTTACCGCTTTTTCTAATTTTTCACTCATAATTGAAAACCTTGATTTCTTCATCTAAATTAATAACTTAAAACTTAATTTTAGTTATTATGTATTACATATCGGTTTTCTTATGTTGTTGTTAAGTTTAGCTTTTTTAATTTTATTTTTTGAAAAAATACAAACCGTGCATAATGTCTAGAGACAAATAGAACTGATTATTTAACTTGCCCCTTCTCAGTCATCTTTTTACGCGTAAGAAGCCACGTATCTACATCTTTTACAAAAAAGCCTACAGAGCGAGAGCCTAGTAAAATAGGTTTTGGAAAGTTAGGGTCTAGCCGCCAGCGCCATAAGGTACTTTTACTAACTTGTAGCTCCTCCCTTAATTCTTTCAAACGAATGATTTTATTTTTAAATTTCATAATTTAACCTTATAGATTAATAATTTACTCTTGCTGAAAACCAACAAGCCAAAGAATAATATAAGGTTTCAAAAGTGTTTACAGGAGATCATTTCAAAAGTGAGAGGTATCTCTCATCAATAGCTAGTCCACTAGATTAGGTGAGTTAATTTTAGATATGGCTAAATCATGCAGGGGCTATATGTATTAAAAGCAGCAGCAATTTAAGTGACGATTTTGAATAAACGACTTAAGTAATTTCAAAAGTAGGATTCAGCTATTCTTATAATTCAGAAGTAAGGTACTAAAGTACAGCAATACTAATAGCAGGGTTAGTTCCCCCCAAGAATAGGTTCAGCTCTAACTCTGGGGTAAACTCAGTTCACCCGGTAGTAAGAAGTAAGGCTAGATTTAAATATAAAAACAACCTCACCCTTACCGAAGTTAACTATAGCATCCATATGATAAATTATTTTTAAAACGTGAATTAAAACCATATTTAAATATTACAGAAAGAATTCAATATGTTATAAATTAATATAACGATTATAAATAATTATAAAATTATAAATAAAAGTAATGTAGAGAATAAGCTCATTAAGTTTTTTAATAAAAAAACCAAAAAAGTAAAATACTTGCGTGTCATGGATGACACGTAACTCGTCATGGTTGACACGTACCTCGTCATGGTTGACACGTACCTCGTCATGGTTGGCACGTAACTCGTCATGGTTGACTCGTAACTCATCATAATTAGCACCACTCAATAGATCTTTCAAAGTCAGATTATATAACTACATAACCACACAGTCTTTTTAAATAAGTATTAACTTTATCTGTCAGCTTTGACTGTTAGGACTTAATCAAATCTGACAGTCGCAGAAGTGCCATGAGAGGGCGTTCGTAACTCCCGCGTAATAGGCGCGAGCTTGCGAGCGCCCTAATTGATGCGTTTGTTATATGTTACTGTTTCTTCTTAACTTCAAGGCCATCCAAAAGCTTATTAAGTACAACAGCTGATAAATCAGAAGTTGGATGTCCGGGAAGCGGACTCTCAACCTTCTTCTCTTTGCCAGAGAATACTGAACTAGGTTGGTAAGAGAACGCATCAGCAGTAAGCGATAAGCGCACTTCTGAATTAAACCCCTCTTTATCAAAATTATTAGCTGCTACACGTATACGCATGAAACCAATTTTATAATGCTCAGTCCTAGAGATTTCGTTTAAATGAAAACGATAAATAGCCATCACTACACCGAATACAACGACAAATATGGCAAATAGACCATATAGCACTACGTCCGGTATTTTTGCTGAAGCTAAAGCAGAATCAAGTTTAGCGGCAGTCATATATAGCGGAATAATGTAGAGCATTAGGATGACCATTAAAATGGTTATGCTAAACATCCTCAAATATGAGAATATACGATGTCCTTCATCTTTGTTTTTTTCTATATAAGCATCCAATGCCTCTATAGAAGCATCAATGCTATTTTTTTCTTCTGCCATGAATTACTCCTTTTACATATAACGCTTTGCTAAGCGGCTAAAAATGGCTGGCTATAATAGCGAGGAACGAAGCACAGCCAGCTGTTTGTGTCCGTTTAAGCAACTTGTTAAGTGCCGTTTACTCGAAAGCTAAACAACCACTTTTTGACAGTAAAGTATTAGTAGGTGTAATTAAAGCCCATTCAGGATCACCTTCTACTGTAGAGAATGAACACACCCAAGTATTGTCAGTTAACTCGACAACGACTTCAGGGAGCCTAGATTGAAATGAAATATTAGAAAGAAATAAACCGTTTAATGTCGCTAAATGATTTTTAAAAGCACTTTCTTCCGACCAACTACCAAAAGCAATTTGATTACCTTTTTCAACTCTCCAACTCCATTCGATCATAATTGTTAGATCATCTACTTCTAAGAAAATGGCACTACCATGACCTTGACGGACACGACTAACCACTTTTCCAATATAAGGTTCAATGAATTCTCTTATGTCATTTTCGGAAATTATGCTCATAAATCCTTTAGGCATTTAACGCTCAGCTGCGGCTGGTATGGAGCGAATTTTGTGTTATTGTTTGAGCGCCAGCGAGTAACACAAAAGGCGCGTAGTACCAGACGTCAGGCTGGAGCGGCTTGTTATGTGAATTTTCAAAACCCAAAGAACCTATGGCTTAAATCATACTCAGGGACCATTTTTACGGCCCAACCCGCACGGCTACCGGGTCTTATATATATCGGCTCACCATCCTCATATTGATCATTGGGGAAAGTAAGCTTGTCGTCTTTTAAGAATGAAACAAATTCACCCGTTAAAGAAAAAGCGTTTCCATCTTTAATTACACCTACCTGTTCACCATTGAAATTTATAAGGTTACCATTAACAAGCCAGCCCTTGTGCTGCCCTGAACTATTTCTGATCGGTGTACCATATAGGCATGAATAAACCGAAGTTATTAATGTATCACCAATTTTTCTACTGGGAATACCGCCAAGAGCAACTGCTTTTGATTCAAGCCCTTGGCCCGCTAGCGTAAGAGAACCAATACCTCCCAGTTTATCTTCAGGAACGTCTATATTTCCAAAAAGAACCGGACTGTCAGCACCCTTAATTATTAACTTTATATCGTGAAGCTGCGTATAGAGACTCTCCACATGAAGTGGTTCGCCACCAATTCTAGAAATATCCAAAATACAGCCGTTTCTTTTGTCGGATATTTTTAATTTTGTACCGACGCTGACAACATCTAAACTTCCTACTAATGCTATATATTCGTTTCGATTTATGTACGCTATCGGCGAACCGTCCAGTCCGTAAAAAATACAACAAATCGTACAAGGATCTCCCTTATCTTCGGGTTCCTCAAACCAAAAAAGTGGCTTCCCGTGGAGCGTAATTGCAATCCCCATATTCTGATATCGCATATTTCCTAACAGGAAATCTAGGGTATCAGTGTTAGGAAATAGCGTATCATTTACATATCCTTGCTCTAAACCTTTCGGGTTGCTCTTAGCTTCCCAGACTTTCTGTTTTGAAATAATTTTTTTTGTTACTTTGTCATGGCACATAGGACAAAGAATTGTCATTTTTTCAGGCGTATGCTTCAAAGCATTATGGAATTCTGGTTCGATATGTTCATATTCGACTAATACACAACCACAGAAAACACAGCCGTACCCTGCATCCCTACGAATAGACGCCTTGATTTCTTTGGGGATATATCTAGAAAGCCCGTGTTTATTCTTCCCCTTCAATTTACTCATTGATATAGCTCATGCTCTCTCAGTACGCGCTCACATAACAATAATAGTGCGCTCATCGCGCATATTTCTGCCGACTCCACGCTCATTTATCTACATTGTATGTTTTAACAAATAACCTAAGATATTACTATCTCTATGTTTTCTAAAACTTTTAACTAATGTTAAATTGAACAATATGCGCTTGCCGCTCATCTACATGAATATATGCGCAAAGCGCAGTTTGGCTAATCAATTAACGACGATATTTAGCCAATCTCAATGACCGCTTATCGCTCAAAGCCGCCTGTCAGGCGAAGTCTAACCTCGTTCTTTTAAACTGTAAGATCGGATATGAGCTACTACATCTCTTTAGAGGCAAGAATTTAAATTACTATTAAACTTCTTCTCTATGATATTTGACTAAAGCTTGATCAATTTTATGTTCAGCTTGAACTGTCAATTTTATTTCTTTGCCTTGGGGGCATGTTATAAACTCCACTGTATAATCATCATGAATAACAATAGCTTTTTTATCAAAAAGCGCATGGTGATTTGGACAAAGGCACAATAGATTTTCTTTAGTATCTGGACCATGATGAGGAGAGCCTAATGGCTTTATATGTGCCCCTTCAGCATAAAACCCCTTTGGTGTTTCTAATACTTCGTCACATATCTGACATTTGTGACCATATAGTTCTTTTATATCTTCTGCGATCTGTGAGTTCCTAATGATTCGGTTAACGAATATTGGAGCTCTCTTTGGCTGTTCTGCAATTAATTCAGCAATGTCTTCAGGTACTTCGCTATCAACGCCAGAGTAAACAGAAAAGCCCAAACTTTCCAATATAGGTTTTATGGATCCTTTAACACCGCTAGTACTCGTATTTTCTAAATGTTTACCAAATTGATGAAAGTATGCACCTAGAAAAATAGGCTTACATTCATACAATAGACCTTCGTAGCAAACAAAGTAGGTAAAGCTGTTGGATGCTGTAGCTTTACCTCTATACTTCATAAGATATTCTTCACGCCCTAGTGACCTGTATTCCTGTATCGCATGTATAATAGCTTCATAACTATTAAAATCTTTATAACTCATAATGTAATATTTCCTTTTTAGATTATAGTGGCTACCCTAACTGCGGCTTAAACTGGCCATTAAATTGATACTCTTAAATAATTGCTCACTGCTTAAGTACACAGCTTCATATTATGAGGTCAGTACATATATAACACACGAAATTAATTAGTACCTTTAAATAATGCAGTCAATACTTTATTAAGAATACGCATTTTTGATATTTAGAACGCTAAGAGCTAATTATAATAATGGGGAATATCATTCTTTACTTCTCTCAGAAAAACTGATTTCATAGGTATGAACTTACAACAATGCACCCATACAAAAAGTGGGGTATAAGTTGGGGTATATTTTAGAAATTAGGCTTTCACCCCTTTAAAAACAAGCTAATGGGCGGCATGATGTGATCATCCTCCTTTAAGCACCTTGCTTATATAAAAACCCAGCTTCGGCTGGGTTTTTGCTTTTTAGTACAAGCCTATTGTTATTGCTTAATTTATCTCCAAATCTATACCATGAGTTATTGGATTAAAGGTAAAAGGATTTGCTTAATAATAATGAATTAATCTCCTTCTTTATTTTGGTATCACTTATAACAGGGTTAGTGGTATTTATTGCTTGGATTATGCTTAAGCTCGTTATATGGGGTAAGAGCATGTCTAAAGGAGCGTATTTATTTTTAGCATTTTTTCCACTAATTTCACTTATGCCTATCCCACCCCCTACTTATGAAAATGTTCAAAAGGCCAAGCAAGAGCAGCGTAAACGAAAAGAAGACTCAGGTGACGACCCTACGAATGAAGATGAGTAAGCCAGTTTAGCTACGTAAATTAAAACACTCTTTAAGGACGCTTTAAGCATGCTCTAAGGTTTAAAATAGAGTGAACCTTTTTACTACTAACCCTATATGCGAAGCCAATGTATAACGTACAACTCCCCTTAAAATAAGCTTTAATAAACATTTACCTATACTATTTAACCCTGTATTGATATGTGAAAATACACCGACATAAAACAACTTTAGGTTTTTAAGTTATGCCAAAGCAGCATATAGGTAGTATTGCTCTTGTTGTAAAAGACTATGACGAAGCAATCGCATTTTATACAAAAAAATTAAGCTTTGAATTAGTGGAAGATACGGATTTAGGTGATGGAAAACGCTGGGTGTTAATAACTCCACCCAACTCAAACGGCACACATATATTACTTGCACAAGCCACAGAGCCTGAGCAGTTTAACGCTGTTGGTAATCAAGCAGGTAGCCGTGTATGGCTATTTTTAAACACTGACAACTTTTGGCACGACTACGAAAGCATGCTAGAAAATGGCGTAGTATTTCATGAGCAGCCTCGTAATGAGCCTTACGGTACGGTGGCCGTATTTGAAGATCTCTATGGTAACAAATGGGATCTTATTCAACAAAGCTAAATACTTAGTTGATTAACGACCTGACTATTTGAAATAAATCCGAGGGTAGCATGCCGCGCTGCCCTTGCTCTTCAGCCGCAACTTCACCAGCTCGAGCATGAAGAGTTACCCCGTATCGCGCTGCTTCATCGATACTAAGCCCTTGAGCAAGCAATGCACCAATAATACCTGTAAGTACGTCGCCACTCCCTCCCACGGCAAGTGCTGCATTACCATTTTCACACACCCAAGTGTTTTTACCGTTATCAATTAAAGAGCCAGCGCCTTTTAATATGCAAGTAGCATTATACCGTTTTGCGCATAATCGCACGCTATCAAACCTATTTGACTCTATTTCAGATGTATTTTTGCTAATGAGCCGAGCCGCCTCACCAGGATGCGGAGTAAGAACACATTGAGCCAACGTATAAGCACTTGCATTTTCAGCTAATAAATTAAGTGCATCAGCATCAAGTACAAGCGGCGTATTGTGCTCTTGGCAATAGTGCATTACTGTGCAAAACGTTTTTTTAGCCCATTCATCCTGCCCAAGTCCAGGACCAAGTACAACACAACTTGCCCACTCTAAAGCCTGTTCAAGGTTTTCACTCATGACCATTAATTCTGCCCTACCTATGCTTATTGGCATAATAGAGCTTTGATGCGTATAAACCTTCACCATCCCCGCACCTGCTCGTAGCGCAGCTTCACTACTGAGCCTAATTGCTCCCGCAGTACCTTGGTTGCCACCTACGCATAATAACTTGCCATGATTGCCCTTATGGCTATTTAAAGCCCGAGAGCCCAAACGTTTAAAGCTATCTATATTTATCAAGTGAGCACAAGGTGAAGCCAGTTGACTAAAAGTATCTTCAATTGCTAATTCATCGAGAATCAACTCACCGGCATGCTGTTTACCTGTCCCTGTAGAAAGGCCCTGTTTAATCGCAATAAAAGTAAGTGTTTTTGTTGCCTGAATAGCTGCGCCTAATACTTCACCTGTATTTGCATCAATCCCTGAGGGAACATCGATACTTAAAACAGGCTTTTCGCTTTGGTTGATGGCAGTAATAATCTCACAATAATTTTCGCGAACAGGTGAATTAAGCACAGTACCTAGTAACCCATCAATCACACAGTCACAGCAATCTAAATCACTCTTTGCAAACTCGTTAACTATGCCACCAGTATCAAGCCATAGCTGCTTTGCTTTAGCAGCATCACCACTGAGTGTTTTAGCAGGATCTATAGCGCAAACTTTAACCTCTGCGCCAGAGTCCTTAATTAAACACGCGGCTATGTAAGCATCACCCGCATTATTGCCATTACCTACAATAATCAAAGTAAGCTTAGCGTTAAAAGACTGCCACTGCTTGTATACGGACTCCCCCGCTCGCTGCATTAAAGTAAATAAATCTATTCCACATTGCTTAGCCGCCTCTCCCTCATAGGAGCGAATCTGCTCTTTTGTGTAAATATGCCTTTGTTTATTTAACATAGAAACTCGCCATAAATAAGTGTGTAGATGCTCTATAACTATAGCTTGGGATAAAAGAGCACTTTTCAATAGCGGATTTAGCATGTTAAACAGCTATTAAAACGAAAATTGAAGGCTTTAGTACAAAGAGTGTGAGTTCTGTGGTGGGCTTTTGCCGCGGGTTTCGTGATACTCAACCCACGCTACGGAGGTGGGGATATTACGTAAAGACATGTATTTAACTTGTCTGCAGACGTAAAAAAGCCCGGCTCTTTCGAGTCGGGCTTTCTTGTATTTGGAGCCTTGCTATTTCCTAATTACACATAGCAAATGCTACACTATCATCGGCGCTGTTTGGTTTCACTAATGAGTTAGGAAGGTGTGT